>NZ_NFLD01000040.1:0-22667 GCF_002160725.1 Massilimicrobiota sp. An142
AACATAAAAAATAATTTAAAAAAATACAAAAACACAAAAAAAGCCGACAAAATCGGCACAATTTAATATTTGGTTAAAAAGAAGTCCTAAAAAATATAGTGATAACTTCTAAAGACGGGGGTGTTTTATCACAATTAGGTGTTGATACTGTGATTTGTGGAGGTATTGGTGGAGGTGCTAAAAATCACCTCAATGCTGCTGGAATAAAAGTTTTACCAGGAGCAAGTGGTAATGCTTTGGCACAGGTTCAAAGTTACATTGAAGGAACTTTGAATTATAATCCAGAAACAGAATGCAATCATCATGAACATGAATGTCAAGGACAGCATCATTGTCACTAAAATAATTCTGCTAACAACAAAACTTAGCAGGATTTCTTTTTTTTATGTTATAATCAAGATAAAGAAAGCGAGGATAAGTTATGAATCACATCAAGCTCGTGTTGGTAGATATAGATGGAACATTACTGAATGATAATGGTATAGTCACACCTAAAACAATAGCAGCAATTAAAAAATTAAAAGAAAAACATATTTTATTTGGTATCGCAACTGGACGTACACCTTATGCTGTCAAACATTTGATTAAAGACTGGAAAATAGATGAGTATGTAGATATTATTATGGGATTTAATGGCGGTTGTTATCTTGATATGAGAACTCAAAATATGTCTTCATGTTATTTATTGGATGGAAAATACATTCCAATGATATTCAATGAATTTAAAGAATTTCATTTTAATGCAGGGATTTATGATCAAGAATCTTTCCATGTTTTAAAAGAAGATGATTTTGCTAAAAATATAGCAATAAAAAATAAATTACCACTTGTTGTTGATGGATTAAAACCTTATTATCATAAACAGATAGAAAAAATGATTTTTATGGCTGAAAAAGAAGAAATTCAAAAAATAAGTCAGCATTATCAAATGAATTCACATCCTCATTATCGAGGTGTTCAATCTACAGCTATATTATTTGAGTTTTTAAATCCAGAGCTTTCTAAATCAAAAGGTATTCAAAAATTGTGTCAAGATTTACATTTACCACTAGATAGTATTTTAACTTTTGGCGATGAATTAAATGACTATGAAATGATTAAAGATTATATTGGTGTTGCAATGGGAAATGCCAATCCACAAATTAAAGAGGTTGCCAAATACATAACAACATCCAATAATGAAGATGGTATTGCACAATTTTTAATATCTCAACAGATTATTTAAAAAGTAAAGAGGAGAACAGAATGATAGAAAAATTGAATGTTTATATACAGCCGCTTCAATCATGGCGTACTATGCATATCTATTTACCTCAAAATTATCATAATAGTGATGAAAGATATCCTGTTATGTATATGTATGATGGACATAATCTCTTTAATGATCAGGATGCAACTTATGGAAAATCATGGGGACTAGGTGAGTTTTTAGATCGTTATGATAAGCCATTTATTATTGTAGGAATGGAATGTAATCATGAAGGAAATGAAAGATTAAATGAATATTGCCCATATGATGTTGAAAATGAATTTTTTGGTCCTATTACTGGAAAAGGTCAAATCTATATGGATTGGGTTGTGAATGAATTGAAACCGATGATCGATCAAAAATATCGGACAATACCATTTAGAGAGTGTACAGGTATTGGAGGAAGTTCTATGGGTGGATTAATGGCCTTTTATACTGTCATCCATTATAATCAACTCTTTTCTAAAGCAGCCTGTTTATCTCCGGCACTTTCTTTATGTATCCATCAACTGCAAGAAGAAATGAATCATCATGATTTGAATAAAGATACACGTGTTTATTGGAGTTTTGGAACAGGTGAAGTTTCCAATGTTCAATATTTCTTAAAAAACATTCAGTTATTTAATGACGAAATTGTCCGTCGCGAGGCTCAAAGTTATATACATATAGTGAGAAATGGTGGACATAATGAAGCAACTTGGGGAAAACAAAATCAATTGTACTTTGATGTGTTGTGGAAATAATGATGTGGAGCCTGTTGATTGGCTCCACATATTTTTTCTTTATAGCTATATGTTTTTATTGACTCAATTCTTGAATGGTGTCTTGAACAATATTTAAGAAATATTGAGATGCTCTTGTGAGAATTTGATATTTTTTCCATATAAAATAATAAGGAACTTCAATATGTGGAGAAAGTGGTCTAAAACAAAGTGAAGAATCTCCAGTTGTATTGATGAGTTTATCAAAACAAATAGCGTATCCGAGTCCATCTTCTACCATTAATGAAGCATTATACAACAAAGTATAGGATGAAATAATATGAAGATGTTCAATATCGTTATGTAACCATTCAACCAAATCTGATATCTGTTGTAGTTCTTTAGATACAATCAATGGTTTATCTCGAAGATCTTCAAATGTAATACTTTCTTTTTGCGCTAATGGATCATCTTTCAACATAAGGACACCCCAATGATGTGAAAGTGGCAATAACATATGATTGTAATCATTAATCTTAGAATTGGGTGTCAATAATGCAAAATCAATCAAACCATTATCTAATTTTTCTATCACATCAGGAGCATTACCACTATGTATATGAAATTGAATATCAGGATGTTGGGCCTGCATCTTTTTGATAGCTTTAGTAATGATTTTTAAAGCGTGAGATTCACCAGATCCAATATAAATTTCACCTTTTAAATGAGAATCAGTAGACCTTATTTCCAGTTCCGTTTTATCTACCAGATTCACAATTTCTTCAGCACGTTGACGGAGTATCATGCCTTCTTCTGTTAATGTGATTTTTTTATGACTTCTTACAAATAAAGTTTTCCCTAGTTCATCTTCTAATTCTTTGATTTGACGAGATAAAGTGGGTTGTGTGATATGTAATTGTTGCGCTGCTCCTGATATTGTTTCTTCTCTGGCAATAGCTAGGAAATATTGTAAAACTCGTAATTCCATAATTGTTCACTCCTTTAGCTATATTATAACACTATATGCTTAGTAAGCATATAACTATATAAAGTATAAGTATTTGTTATAGGGGAGGGGGAGTGATATGATACAAATAGGAAAAGAGGGAAAAAGAATGCGTCGAATACTTATTGTTGTTGGAAGTGGAAATATAAATGGACATACGGATCAGTTGGCTAGGGCTTTTGAAAAAGGAGCTATTCAGGCTGGGCATGAAGTGAAACGAATTGTATTATCAAAAAATTTACAGGGATGTCAAGGCTGTGGTGCTTGTCAGATCAATCAACATCACTGTGTCATTCAAGATAGTATGCAGGAATATTATGCCATGTTTGAATGGGCCGATACATTGGTACTGGCTTCACCCCTTTATTTCTGGTCTATTTCAGGAAGATTAAAGTGCTTTATTGATCGTTTATATGCGATTTCTCAAAATGATGAATATCCATATAAAGAAACATTCTTATTGATGAGTGCTGGGGATGATCATTTTTGGACTTTTGAACAGGCATTATCTTTTTATTCTTTTTATACAAAGGCACTAGGCTGGAAAAGTTTAGGATCTGTTCTCGCTGGAGGTTGTCATGATGAATCACATCAACCCTATATTCCACCTTTAAAATTACAGGAAGCATATGAAAAAGGTTTATCTTTATAAAGGCGTTTTGATATAAACGTCTTTTCTTTTTATGATAAAATAAGAATAGAAGATTTACACAAATTTTACACAAGTCCTTTTTATGATAAAAGTAAAGAAGGTGGGAGTATGTATCAGGTATTGCTTATTGAAGATGATTTTGATATCAGGCATATTATTAAAACTTATTTTGAAAAGCGAGAAATCCAGATTATTGAAGCCTGTGATGGACATCAGGGATTATCACTTATGCATTCTCAAATTCAGCTTGTTTTATTAGATATTATGATGCCTGGTATTGATGGTTATGAAGTTTGTCAACAGATTCGCTATCAATATCAATGTCCTATTATTTTTATAAGTGCTTTAAGTGAGGAAGACAATCAGCTTCAAGCGTATCAGTTAGGTGGGGATGATTATATAACCAAACCATTTTTACCATCTATTTTGTATGCAAAATGCTTAGCTATCTGTAAAAGACAAGATCCACAAGTATCCAATATCAAAACTTTTCATCATTTACAGATTGATTATACCAATCACCAAGTTTACATTGATAGTCAACAAATAGAATTCACTCATAAAGAATATTTATTATTAGAATATTTAACGAAAAATCCTTATCGTTTATTAGAAAGAGAACAAATTTTAGATGCTATATGGGGATATGATTACTATGGAGAAGCGAGAGCCGTAGATACATATATCAAGAAAGTAAGAAAAAAGTTGGGAAAATATCAATATTATATTCAAACAGTTTTTAAGGTTGGATATTTATTTAAGGATGGTGAAGAAAATGAAAACAAAGATTAGTGTTAAGATTTTTCTTTTGATCATGTTAGCTTTTATTATGATTTTAGCTGTATCTACCAAAATCAATATTCAAAATCGTATTGACTCTACAAATCATTATCTTCTTCAACGTATCATTGATTTTGATGATCTTGATAATCTCCAACAACAATTAGGTATTGAATATGATCATTATCCTCAATATGATGAAGTGATTCAAAAAATAAATTCTATTGATTATATCAGTGAAAACAATAACCTATATCAATGTTTGATTCAACAAGATGATAAAGTTGTCAAATGGTTTTCTCTAAGTCCTTATTTAGATAATTATATTCATATCTATGATGATTCATCAATTTACATATCTATTGCCGATTTATCTTTGTCACAAAGACAAAGTTTAAAGACATATCTGATGCAAAAATTAACTGATTATAGTTATTCTATTCCTGGTGAAGCTGAAGTCAAATATGTGTTAGACAATGAACAATTGATTTATCTTCAATGGGGTGAAGACAGTTATGGTCAATTGGATCAGCATCAAATCCAATCAGCAAGTGTTAATCAGTTTTGTATAGATGGCGAAAAATCAATTCAAAGTCAATATGATTCTCAATTGTTTTTAAGCCAACAAAAAGATCTTGAACATGTCCTTCAACTTAAACACCATGGTTACATGACGGCCTATTATACAAGCTATCATGGACATTACTATTATATTGGTATGACAGGACTCACAGATTGGGAAGACCAAGACCAGAATTTATATGCAGTAGTTATTGGAATGGAAGACCAGGCGCATATTGATAGCCTTATGGTTCAACAGTATTTTGAAGAGAATTGGGGATTATTTTTAGGAGCATTTTGTATTGTCATATGTATATCATTATTGGTGTCATGGACAATCAGCAGACCTATTCAAGCATTAGAAAAAGTAGCATTAAAAATTAAAAATAATCAATTTGATGAAGAAATCAATATCCGTTCTCATGATGAAATTGGTTCATTAGCAAAAAGTATTCAAAGTATGTCTTCTCAGTTAAAAAACACAATGGAACAGTTGAATCAGGAAATTGAACATGTTAAAAAGCTGGAAGGATTGAGAAAAGATTTTGTAAATCAGTTTACGCATGAAATGAAAACACCACTAGGTATTATTAATGGTTATAGTGAATTAATTGAAGAAGCAACAAGTCAAGAAGAAAGAGAAAAATATTTATCAATCATTCATCGAGAAACAGAAAGACTCAATCAGCTGATTCAATCCATGTTGTCACTTTCAAGACTTGAAGCTGGAAAAGTAGAGCTTCATCAAGAAGAATTTGATTTAGAAAATAGTGTAACGGAAATTGTTGATGAATATGAAGTCTTATTGATGAAAAAGCATATTCAAGTGGATATCAAAGTTCTACATCCTATGATTCAAGGTGATCGTAAGCTATTAGAAACAGTAATACATAATTTTTTATCCAATGCTTTAAAACATACTCCAGAACAAGGACATATTTATATAACGATTAATCACGGATTTTCTATCATCAATGAAGGTTCACATATTGATGAAGAACACTTATCAGATATCTGGTATACTTTTGTGACACATGATCATCAGGGGAGTGGTTTAGGTTTAGCTATATGTCAGGCTATTTTACAGCTTCATCATTATGATTATGGTGTTCAAAATGTTGAATCTGGTGTAGAGTTTTATTTTTCAGATTTAAAGTATGATTGTTGATAGTATATAAAAAGGAAACAAGAATATGCTTTTTACATATTCTCATTTCCTTTTTTCTTTTTCTTTTCAGGTAAGACTAAACTTAATAATAATGATACAACAAAGACTCCTGCAACTGCATTTCCATTAAAGATTTCTCCAACAACTGATGGGAAACATGTAAAGAAATTTCCTGAAGTTTGAGTGACACCAACCCCAATACAAAAGGCAAGTGAAACAATGATCATTGTACGTTCATCAAAAGTATTATCTTTTAACATTTTAATACCTTCATACATGATAGAACCAAACATCATCACTGTACATCCACCTAAAACTGATTGAGGTAATGATTGAAAGAAAGCCCCTAGAGGTGGAAATAACGATGCTAGTATCAGGATTAAAGCTCCCATGAAAATAGTAAAACGGTTGATGACTTGTGTCATTGTGACTAAACCAACATTTTGACTAAAAGATGTTAAAGGGAGACAACCAAAACATCCAGAAATAGCACTTGAAAATCCATCAACAGCTAATGAACCTTGAAGTTCTTCCATTTGAATATCACGATTTAAAGCTCCTTTACAGACAGCTGTTGTTGCACCAGTCGTTTCAGCAGCTGAAACTAAAAAGACAATTGCAATAGTAAAGAAAGCCCCTAAATCAAAGACAGGCATATGTTCTGTAAAGAATACTAATTTTGGAATACTGAAATATCCAATTTGATGAATTGTTTCCGCAATATTAGAAAAGTCCACCATTGGTGCAATTCCTGTGACTGTCAAAATAACAGATAATAAATATCCAAAAATTAAACCAACAAGAATATTTAAATTTTTATAAATACCTTTTAAACGATAATGTGATATTAAACATACAATAAGCGTAAAAGTTCCAACAAGAAGATGGTACCAGGCACCAAAGTCTTCAACACCAGAACCACCACCCCAAGAATCCATTCCTACTGATAGCAGTGATAGCCCAATCGCAATCACAACACAAGCTGAAACAACAGGCGTTAAAAATCTTTTCCAGTATTTGGCACTTAATCCAACTAAACCTTCAAAAATACCACCAAGAATAACAGCACCAATCATACCTTCATATCCTAAAGCAGGATTTGTTGATATGACTAATAAACTTCCTAAGAATGTAAAACTCACTCCCATGACAATAGGTAATTTAGAACCAATTTTCCAAACTGGATAGAGTTGCATACATGTTCCAATTCCAGCCGCAAACATAGCACACTGTAAAATAGAAGTAATTTCAGCTGATGTCAAATGCTCACCAGAACCTCTGACAACAGCTGCTCCACAGACAATAATAACAGGCGCAAGATTTGCGACAAACATAGCTAAAACATGTTGTAAACCAAAAGGAATAGCTTTTTTAAGTGGAACACGTCCATTAAGCTTATAAATATTTTCTTCACTTACGGTCGTTACCTTTTCTTCTTTATTCATTTTTCCTCTCCTCATATTTATTAAAACGTCTTGATTTTAACATAATTTGTCATAGAATGTCACGTTTTTTCTCAGGGCTTATTTATATTTTCGATTCCACTTCAATTCCACAAAAGTGTGTTAAGATAAGATTGAGGTGAAAAAGATGTATAAAGTACTAATCATCGAAGATGAATTTCATATTCGTCAGATTATAAAAGATTATTTTTCATTAAAAGGCATTGAAGTCGTTGAAGCAACACAAGGCTATGAAGCATTAAGTATGATTAATGAGACGATTGATTTAATTTTACTAGATATTATGATGCCTGGTATTGATGGTTATGAAGTTTGTAAACAATTAAGATTAAAAACAAAAAGACCTGTTATCTTTATGAGCGCTTTATCACAAGAAGAAAATCAGTTACTGGCATATCAACTAGGAGCGGATGATTATATCATCAAACCTTTTCAGTTATCATTATTGCATGCTAAAGTGATTGCCATGATTAAACGTGATCAGAAAAAGGAAGAAGATATACTTTCTGTTGGACACCTTCAATTGGATCGTATCAATCGTATTCTAATCATAGATCAGCAACGAATCCCATTAGCACATAAAGAATATGAACTATTAGAATATTTATGTATGCATGTAAACCAGTTATTGACACGTCAACAGATTTTAGATCATATATGGGGATATGATTATTATGGTGATGGAAGAGCAGTTGATACATATATCAAAAAATTACGTAAGAAATTAGGAAAATATGCCTGTTATATTCAAACTGTCATCAAAACAGGATATATGTTAAAGGTGGTGAACGTCAGTGAGAAAGATACTGAGATGGACTTTAGGTAAAAAGATTTTTATATTGATATTATTGTGTTTTAGCTTGATTCAAGTTTTGAATGTGACTCTTGATTTTCATCGAGAAAAATTTCATGCCTATTCTAAAATTAATAATATGTATAATGTCAATGAAATGTGTGAGCAGTTATCTGTGCTTTATAGTCAAAAATATGATGAGTTGAATCCTTCTTTTTATGAAGAAATATCACAGTCTTTAAAAACTGAAGATGGATATAAAATAGAATCAGTTTTTGTATTAAATCTAGATTTTGAAATGGTGTATAATCAGCGTGAACAAAACAAGACATATTTAACATTAAGAAATGAATATGAAGAATATATAACAATTTTAATATTTGATTTGTCACAGATTTCATTGGATATACAAAAACAAATGGAAAATATTCTTCGAGAACATGTTGATGATTATTTTTTGACTATAGATATTGCTTCTCCTACATATGATCTTGTGGGTAACAATGTTTCTATGACGATTGAAGATCTTTCTTATTTGTCTGTTAATGGACAGGTTTTCTTAGATCATCGACAAAATGATGAAAAGATTCACACAATGCATTTTGAATCATATGAAAGTGCGAATTGCTTTTTATCTGCTCAGGGATTTTATTTAGATGAATATGATAATTCTCATGAAGATAATTATCAAAAACATGATGCGTTTATTACTGATTGTGTATCTTCTATGCTCCCTCAACAGGGCGAAGGATTTTCATCAGGTGAAAGCAGCTTGGAGGAAAAAGATGGCACTTTATATTCTATTCATTGTAAACCATTAATCTCTAAAAATGCCAAACCAATTGAAAATAGCGAATTTGGAGATTATGACGTTCAAGATGTAGATGGTTATCTTGTTTTTTATACATATGACCTTAACGCGATTGGCAGAATTACACATCAAGTCATTTACTCTAAAATGATTATTTATATCATTTCCTTTATTGTTTGTATAATGATATCTTTATTGATTTCATATATATTGACAAGGCGTATTAAAAAGATGAGTCAAGCTACTTTATCCATTGCAAATAATGATTTTGATATTCATCTCAATGAAAAATCTAAAGATGAATTAGGTGTATTATCACATAATATTAATCAAATGAGTCAACAATTAAAAACAACAATTCAACAGTTAAATGATGAAATAGAATATGTAAAAAAATTAGAAGGTATGAGAAAAGAGTTCATTGCGAATTTTACTCATGAAATTAAAACGCCATTAAGTATTATTAATGGCTATATAGAATTAATTGAAGCAGGGAAAGATGATGATAAGAAACAACAATATTTAAGTGCGATTCATCAAGAAATAGAGCATATTAATCAATTGATTATGGCTATGCTAGATTTATCAAGATTAGAATCTGGTAAAGTGGAATTACATAAGGAAGATATTGATTTAGAGGATTTATTAATGTCAATTGTAGAAACATTTGCGCCTATTCTAAAAAAGAAACATATTCATGTTGTGATGGGAGATGAATTTCCACATATTCAAGGAGATTTCAAAGAACTCAAGATTGTTTTTCAAAACTTTATGAGTAATGCAATAAAACATACACCACAAAATGGACATATTTATATTAAGTATCATCAAGGTATTTTAAGTTTTGAAAATGAAGGAAAACCTTTGAGTCATGAACAAAAAGAAACAATTTGGGATACTTATGTTTCAAGTGATCGTCAAGGAACTGGGTTAGGTCTTGCGATATGTCGTTCTATTTTAGAATTACATGGTTTCCAATATGATGTATGTAATAGTGAAAAAGGCGTTGAATTTCAAATTCATATTCTATAATTATAAAGAAGGAAAAAGACTTCCTTCTTTTTTAATGAAAAGATGATAGACAAGTAGAACTCTTTTCACATCTTAGACTTGAAACGACAAGATATGTCAATTATAATGATAGAAAAGATGAGGTGCTTAGGATGAATAAAATTTTAGGGATGGTTATACCATATATCATCATTATAGGTGTTATTTTGATGCAAAGTGTTGTCATGGAAGAAATTATTGTGGCTATTGTTATAGGATTGTTAATTGGGTTAGAATTTTTAAGTTTAAAAAAAGCTGAAGGAACAGTGCTTATGAAATTTGGTAAGATTCTTACTATTTGTATTTTTGTAGTTGCTTTCTTATTAGGTCTATTTAATCAGCATTTAATGATTTTGCCTGATTTGACTCGTGTATTGGCTTTACTTATACCTATAGAGTGTATAAATCTTTATATGATTTATCAAAATCATCCTCGTTATACAATGACATATAAGTATTCATTTAGAAATAAAAGAAGAAGATATTTTTAAAGGTCTGAAAATTTTTCAGACCTTTAAAATTCTACACCATGGTTGATATGTAAATAATAGACAATAGCTTTGACATCTTGATGGTACATATCCATCAAGACTTTTTTATAATAATCTAATTGAATCTGATGTTTTTGTATTAAAATATCATCAGCACTATTTTGTGAAACACGATCAGTCTTATAGTCTAAGACATAAATCTGATTTTGATAAATAAATACCAAGTCGAAAATACCATGAATGGTTTGTTGGAGTGTTTCATCATAATAGGCAAAATGTTTTTCTTTATAGATATAATCTGCTTTTTGAATCATTTGATAATAAGGACTATCAATGAATCCTTGTATTTTACCTTGATATTGATCAAGTATATCTTTTCCATCATCATCAATTAATTTTTCTAGATAAAGTTGTTGAATCAATGTTTCGATATGATCTTCTTTGAATGTCAGATAACTTAAAAGTAAGTGAACTAATGTTCCTTTATCACTGGCACTCATAGAGAAGCTTTCATTGTCGTCTGTTATTGAAGCGTGGCTTTGATCTTGAATATGAGGAAGTTTTGTCACTGCTAGAGTTAATGGTTTGCTTGTATCATAAGGGTATTGGAATGATTGATATCGTTCTTGTATTTGACTATCAATCATTTCATTTTGTTTGGATGTTTGAATTATTTTTTCTTCAATGTCTTGATCATTTGTTAGTGTCAAGGAGAACATAGCATGTTCAGTTGAATCAAAAGTCAGATATTTTTCAAAATGATATTGTTGAAGTTTTTTGGCTAAAGGCTTTAATTCCTCATGATTGAAGCATTGTTGAATGATTTGAGGATGACGGAAAATAGCAGCTAAAATCCATGAAAGATAATTGTTTGTTTTGCGAATACGATTATAAAGTAGTACATGTTCAGCATTTTTCTTATGATAAATATCAGGATGTTCATTGATGATTAATTTATTCATTATATCTTTGATTTCATCAATGCTTTTGATGACACCAGTTAAAATGAGCTTTTGAGAAGCACGAGTCAAAGCAACATATAAAATGCGCATCTCTTCATTGATAGATTCATCTAATTGATGTCTGGCAATCATATTACGATAACAGTTTTCATATTCAACTGTGATTTCTCCATATTGTTCACTTGGAACACGACATCTTGGTTTTACCGCAATACCTAATTGTTTATCAATCATAAAGCGTTCTTTGCTGTCTTGTGTATTAAATTGTTTGTGTGTCTGACAGACAAAAACAATCGGAAATTCTAAACCTTTAGATTTATGAATTGTCATGAATTCAACATAATCATCATTTTGTGAGGCGACAATAGCTGGTGCTAAATCAGCTGATTGTTCAAACATGTCAATGATATCATGAAGATAAGGATATTGTTGTTGATATTGTTTAACAACTTCCAATAACAACTGTAAATTTGCTTTTCTTTGTTCACCATTGACAAGCTGACAGACAAAGAGTGGATAGTCTGTGACTTCATAAATCTTTTTCAATAAATCATAAGGTGAATGTTGATAGCTAAAAGCTCTGAGTTCTTCAAAGACTTCTAAAAATTGGATGATTTGTTGATGAGATGATAATTGTAATGTTTCATAAAGAGATAAATCTTTATGGTTTACACGTAATGATGCAATCTGATCTAAAGGAATATAGGAACATGTATAAGGCTGATTGAGTACGCTTAATAAGGCAATATCATTGTGAGGATTATCAAGGGCCTTTAAAAATGTCAGCATATTTTCAATTTCATTTGCCTTTAAAAATCCTTGTGATAAAACGATATGGTTAGGGATATGATATTGATCAAAGACTTTTTTAAATGTTAAAAAGGAAACTGTTGATCGCATTAAAACAACCATATCTTTATAAGATACTCTTTTTCCATCTAAACGCATCGCTTCTTTAAGTTGTAATATTTTCTGTGCAACCATATGAGCTTCATATTGTTCTTTATCTAAAGAAGATTGAGGATTATAGATATCAATCAATACTTCTGTTTGACGCATATCATCTTGAAAGAAACGTTCACGTGCTTCTTTTTGATGTCCTGCTTCTTTGCCATCATAGTCATAATTTAAACGGGCACTGTCATCTAAATAATATTCCAAACCACCAATTTGTGTATCCATAATTTGATTAAAAATAAAATTAATGGAGTCTAAAACAATTTTAGAAGAACGATAATTAAAGACAAGATCAATTCTTCTTGTTTGACTATTTAAACATTCTTCATCAGTTAATGAAAAATGATTATATTTATCAAGAAAGATTTGAGGATCAGCTTGTCTAAAACGATAGATAGACTGTTTCATATCACCAACCATAAATAGAGGAATATAAGGTTTTTGATATTTAGAAATCAGTGAAATGAGTGATTCTTGAATCTGATTGGTATCCTGATACTCATCAATCATGATTTCTTTTAAGCGATGATACAAAATATCCACAATACCATATTCAGGCAATAACAGCTGATGTGTATAACTTTCCAGATCAGCAAAATCTAGCTGATTAAGCTCTTTTTTTCTTTGTTGATACGCTTGTTGAAATTGATCCAACAGTTGACCTTTAGAAAGCAACATATCTATAGCCTGATAGCTGACTTGAAGCTTTTGAATTAAATCTTCACTATGATCTTCTAAATAGGCAACAGCTGATTTTTGATAAGAAGATAAAATATCACTTTTCAATTTTGTAAAAGTCTTTTTGATCTGTGGATCGACTTCTTTCCAAGACATATTATAGGCTTTATTAACAGGAGCCTTGATTAAAGAAACCATAGTATCATAAGTGATAGCATGTGATAATGCCTGAAGACGTTCATCTAAATAATCATAATAGGCATCAAAAGGAACCTTTAATAATTGATTTTTTTCAGTCTGTTCATCAGGTCTTTCATAAAAATCAGTGAGATTATTTTGTTCACAGAATATTTGGAGTTCAATCAATTTATTCATAGCCATTGTGACTTCATCATAGAAAATATTTTTTAAATAAGGAAACAAAGGCCAATCTTCTAAAGATGAGGAAAGGCTATCATAGTTATTTGTTTTCATCTGATCAATAAAATCATAAAAATGATCAATAGAATGAGAAATATTATCAATAGATAATAATAAAGATTGAAAATCATCTAAAGAATAACCAGGAAAATATAAGGAAAGAAAATCACGAATATTTTCATCTTGAATCCATTGTTCTAAACATTCTGTAAGAACTTCTTTTTTGATGATAGTAGGATCACTGTTGATTTCAAATCCAGGCATAACGCCAACAAGATATCCATATTTCATCAATAATAAATTACAAAAACCATGAAAGTTTGTAATATAGGCATGAGGAAGATTAAAAATTTGATGTTGTAAATGTGTTTTTAATTTTTCATCAATAGGTGAAGATACAAGTTCATTGAGTTCTTCAGTCAGTCTTTGTTTCATCTCATGTCCAGCTGCCTGTGTAAATGTTACCACTAGAAAATCTGAAATTTCATATCCTTCTTTTAATAATTCAATAATACGACTGACAAGAATTTTCGTTTTTCCACTTCCCGCAGGAGCACTAACTAAAATAGAAGAATCTCTTTGTTGGATAGCTTTTAATTGTCCAGCATTAAACGGCATCGTCTTCACCTCCTAATATTTTTTCAACATCTAAGAATTCAACAAGCTGATAATCATTATAGAAAACATCAAAACCACAAATACTATGATATGGACAATAAAAACAAGGATTCACTAATGTATGTGTTGCTTTTTGATCACTACCTTTTGGCGCTATGTCAATATGCCCATTCATCATATTTTGATAAAGTTCATAAATATGATCGCTGATCTTTTCAAATAAAATATGAAGTTGTTCAGTAGAAAGAATTTGTCCCTTATATTCATCTCTGCTTTTGACATAAGAGACTGGTATCAACGCAGAACGTCTATCAAAAGTAGGGTCTAAATTCAAAAGACTTTGATGACTGCCATCATCAACGATATAACCATTGTAACGATATTGTTTGATCCAGTCATCTTCATTAATGGCTTCATGCATACTTTGTTGTACGCTTAAAATACGTTTTTTCGTATTGAAATATAAAACAGCACCTGGATTTTTATCCATCATTTTTGTCACCATATCTAAATAGACAAGCATCTGAATATGAAAACCTTGCATAGCAAGATTGAAATCAATGCTTTTGGCGCTTGATTTATAATCAATAATAGAGACATAATCTTCATAGACATCAATACGATCAACAATACCTTTAAAATTGATATCATGAATTGTATTTTTGACTTTTTTCTCTTTATATTGAACATGGAAATTGCCCGTATTTAAGAATTGTTTAAGTACTTTTAGAGTGATTTGCAGATCTTGAATTAATTGTTCAATAAAGTATTGATTGACATGAGAGTGAGCTATTTTTTGTGAAAGTGTTTCATGATCTTGAAGATATTGATCAACAAGTTGAGAAATATCATAAGACTGATCTATATTCATAGATAAAACATAATGAATGAGAGAACCAAGTTCATTTGGTAATAATTTTTGATCTTGAATAGGATAAATGCCTAAACCATATTGAATAAAGTAGAGGAAAGGACATTGATTATAAGTTTCAATTTGACTGACTGAAAGATATGAACTATATAAAGACTGTGTCAACTCAGGTGTTAATGAATCTGGCTGATGATGTGATGATAAATAATGTGCAATGTTTTGATTCAAAGTTTCTTTATGAGTTGCTTTTCCGTTGGCTATATAGTATTGATCTAAAGGTAGAAATTGAAGTGGAGGAAGTTTTTGGAAGGTATACATTTGAGTTAATTGTTTGTATAAAGAAGAAGGGAGTAAGGTTTCTCCGGATAATGAGTTCATTGCATATGAAACAGTTAATGTTGAAAATGGTGTTGTCAGTATTTTAAAAATATCATTTTCATGAACACCTAATTGTTCACTGGTTGTAAGAGGAGTTGAGATATTTTCTTTTCTTAACAATTCAATATCTTCATCTAATAATAAAGATGTATCTTTAATGCTTTGAGGTAAAATGGTTTCATTCATTCCTAAGATAAATAAATGTGTTGAAGGTATCGCTTCACCTTGTCCAATCATATAAACATGAATTTCATCTTGTCTTTTTTCTAAAGTCTGTTTAGATTTTGGAAATGTCATTTGGAAAAACTCTATGAATTCTTGTGGAGATATTTGACCATCAAGTTCGCTTATCTTTTTGAGATAGTCCTGATAGTCTTTGTCAAGTTCCAATGCAAGCAATTCGACTGCAAGTTCATGGAAAGTATCTCCTTGACATTGTTTGAATTGTTGTAAAATCAGTTGATAACTTCGCTCATAACAGCGCTCTTGTTGATAAGGTAAGGAATGAGGTATATGTAATTCATCAAGAATGGTTAATAAATCATCCTGATAATTTTGATTAGGATAAATGATTGTAAAATCCTGGTAATGAAGATTTTCATCCACAATCTTTTGATAAATTGTATATACAACACGTTGTATTTCCTGATAAGGTGTTCCTGCAACAAAGCTGTACATGTGTTGTGTTTCCTTTGTTGAAACGGGTTCTTGACTAAAAAGATGTTGTGTGAAATCAGTCGGTTGATCAATGACTTGACTTGTTTGACATAAATGATGATAAGGTAAATTGAATAAACGCTCATCATGTTGATAAGTATAAAGACAAGTGACATCACATGTTTTTGCTAAACGTTGAATAATATCTTGACGTTGTTTTTGATAAAGGTGATCAGCTTCAATGATGAGATGGTCTTGTTCATGAAAAGTGACATTTTGAAATAAACTTTCTAATGTCAAATGTGTATAACTATCAAGACGTGATAAAAGTGATTGGTAAATATGCCAGAAATCTTGAAGTTTTGTATGGTGAATATCTTGGTAGTTGATTTGGTAAAGTTCGTAATCTTTGATAAGTGGAATTAATTCATTGATGAAAGGTAATGGATTTTCCATATCAAAACAATGAAATGTTTCTTCATTAAAGATATTTCTTAAGTGATAAACCCATTCTCCTTGAGAAAGTAAATGATGTTGCGTTAAATGATATTGAAGCTGTAATTGTTTTAAATATTGATTCCAGCTCATAATTTGAATATTGACCAAACAATGCGTATATTGAAAAAATATTTTTTCAATAAAAGCTGGTTGATCACAGATATAAATATATTGTTCAAAAGGATGATTTTGAGCTTCTTGAACATACTTTTGAATGATTTGATGACGTTTATAATCTTGATTTAAGCCACTGATGATTTGCATTCTTTTCACCTCGTTTTCTAAGACACATAAAAAAGTCTTTTTGGAATGTCAAATATTGGAAAATAGAAAATGAATAGATATAATAGAATCAATAAAGATGATGTTTATTGATATTGAATAAAGAAAGGAATATTTATGTATGGAAATAACATATGAAATCTTAAAAGGCATTTTAGATGCCTATGCTTATGAAATTGTCTTTGTCGATCGACAACATATAGTACGTTATATGAATCAAACAGCTAAACAAAGATATGGCGATAGAGTTCAGGTTGGACAAAGTTTATTTCGTTGTCATAATGAAAATTCTCGTCAAAAAATTGAAATGTTTTTACAAAGAGCCGATCAGGGTGAAGATGAAATGTTTCAAACACTCAATCAAAAAACAGGTGAAAGAGAATTTTTTGTGCCTGTTAGAGTTGATGGGCAAGTGATTGGTTATTTTGAAAGACATGAAGCCCCATGGGATGAAAGTCATCCAGACATACCAGTAACAGAATATTGGAAACGTAGAAAATGAGAAAAAAGATTATGTTTGAAAAGCGTAATCTTTTTTTCATCATCTTTTTATAATTGTTCGCATTCTTGTAACCACAATGCAACATTAGCGTCACTAGGCATTCTTAAATCTCCGCGAGGTGATAAAGCAACACTACCGACTTTTGGACCATCTGGAATACATGAACGTTTAAATTGTTGTGTAAAGAAACGACGATAGAAAGTTGTCAGCCATTTCTTGATTGTTGGGGCATCATACTGATCTTGGAAAGTATGACAGGCAATACGATAAAGTTTTCTTGGTTCATAATGGAATCTGGTATGATGATATAAGAAGAAATCATGCAGTTCATATGGACCCACAATGTCCTCTGTTTTTTGAACGATTTCATTATCCTTGGCAGGAAGTAATTCTGGTGAAACAGGAGTATTCAAGATATCCTGTAATGTATCATGAAGAGGCTGCCCTTCATACAATGAAGATACATAATCTACTAAATATCGAACTAATGTTTTAGGAACTGAAACATTGACCGCATACATGCTCATATGATCACCATTATAAGTAGACCATCCTAAAGCCACTTCTGATAAATCTCCTGTTCCGATGACAATACCACCTTCCTGATTGGCAATATCCATCAAGACTTGCGTTCTTTCTCTCGCCTGACAGTTTTCATAAGTGACATCATGAATATTTTCATCATGATGAATATCTTTGAAATGCTGCTTAACAGCATCCCCAATATCCACTGTTAAGGAAGTGACATTTAATTCTTCCATCATTTTTAAAGCATTGTTTTTAGTACGAGATGTTGTTCCAAAACATGGCATTGTCACTGCAATAATATCCTGAGATGGATATCCTAATTTTTGATAAGCCATATTAGCAACAAGTAATGCAAGTGTAGAATCTAAACCACCTGAAATCCCAATGACGACTTTTTTGATATGTGCAGCTTTTAATCTTTGAATCAAACCATGAATTTGAATATCAAAAACTTCCTGACAACGCATTGCACGTTGATCCTTATTGCTTGGTACAAAAGGATGTGGATCATATGTGCGTGTCAGTTCAATATCTTCATCTACTAATGTAAAAGGTATGATCTGATAATGATCCTGACGATTATCATAAGTTGTCATTTCCACACGTTCACTTACTATTTTTTCCATATCCATATCAGCAAAGACGATACCTTCACTATATTGTTGAGATTGAGCTAAAAGACTTCCATTTTCAGCAATCAAATGATGATTACTAAAAACAACATCAGTAGAAGACTCACCTAATCCAGCATTACAATAAGCATAGCCACAAATGAGTCTGGCACTATGAGAAGTGACCAATAGACGACGATAATCTGATTTTGATGTCAAATCATTGCTGGCAGAAGGATTTAAAATTAATGTTGCACCATTTAAACAATGTAAGGTACTTGGTGGTAAAGGTGCCCATAAATCTTCACAGATTTCAATACCGATTTTTAATTCAGGATGACTCTGACATTCAAATAATAAACGTGAAGAAAATGGATAAGTCTGACCATTGATTGTAATGACTTCATCATTGTCTAAAGCACTGGCAAAATGACGACCTTCATAAAATTCATGATATGTAGGGATATATGTTTTAGGAACAACACCTAATATATCTCCATGACATACTGTTATGGCACAGTTATAAAGTTTGTTTTTCAAAATCATTGGACAACCAAAAGTAAACAATATATCTAAATCTTTTGTCTGTTCACATATAGTAGTGATTTGTTTGTTGACTTCGTTTAAAACACGTTTTTGATAAAATAAATCTTCAATTGTATATCCAGTTAAACAAAGCTCTGGGAAAACAAGAATCTTGATATGCTTTTCATTAGCTTCTTTAACATAAGATATGATTCTTTGTGCATTGTGTTGAACTTGACCTAACGATACTTCAAAATTTGCACAACCTACTCTTATAAATCCATCTTTCATGAATATTCCTCCATTTAATTGATTATATGAAAAAGATATTTATATCTTAGCATTTATTGATTGAAAAGTCACCATGAGTATACAGATTATAACTTTGATTTGGTATATATTAGTATTTATTGATTGAAAAGACTCCATGACTATACAGAATGTTTAAATTTATCTGGTATATACCTTTTTGAAGAAATGTTTTGATATTTATTGGTAAAAAGTGATGTTATGACTATATCACCATAACTATCATTTTCAAGCATATGGATATTCATTCTTATATACTAGTGATGCCATGACTATAAATATCATCAATTTTATGCATTTCATTGAAATAATGGTTACCAAAGATATAATAAAAATAAAGAGGTGGAAAAAATGAATAATAAAAAATGGGTGGATTGGGCTATTGAATTACAAAGTCTGGCACAAGCAGGATTAACTTATGGTCATGATGTTTACGATCAGGAAAGATATGAACGTATAAGAGAAATATCGGCTGAAATCATGGCGTATCAAAATGATATTCCTTTAGAAAAAGTGAAAGATTTATTTTGTAATGAAAGTGGATATCAGACACCTAAATTAGATACACGTGCAGCTATTTTTAAAGATAATCAAATTCTTTTAGTGAAAGAGAATAATGGAAAATGGTCACTTCCTGGTGGATGGGTAGATGTGAACTTATCAGTTAAACAGAATACAATAAAAGAAGTGAAAGAAGAAGCTGGTTTAGATGTGATTGCTGATAGAATTATTGCTGTGCAAGATCGTGCTCAACATAATGTTCCTGTTTATGCTTATGGCGTTTGTAAAATTTTTGTGCTTTGTTATGAAATAGGTGGAAAGTTTGAGAAAAATGTAGAAACAGTAGAATCTAGATATTTTGATGAAGATCATTTACCTGAGCTTTCTACTGAGAAAAACAATGAAGAACAAATTCATATGTGTTTTGAAGCCTATCGTCATCCTAATTGGAAAACTTTATTTGATTGATATAAGAGATAGTGAAAAGCTATCTTTTTTTGTGTAGATATTGACAAAAGAATTATACTGTGTTACTGTATTAGTGTATTAATACAGTAAGGTGGAATGGCTATGAATCATTTTCAAACAGATACGCCTATTTATTTACAGGTTGTTGAAGAAGTCAAATCAAAAATTCTTGGTGGACAGTTACATCCAGGTGATAAATTAGAATCAGTCAGAGAAATGGCATCAAGATTGGAAGTCAATCCTAATACCATTCAAAGAGCTTTTTTGGAATTAGAACATCAGGGATTTATTGTGACACAAAGGGCAGTAGGAAGATTTGTTAGTGAAGACATTGATTTTATTGAATCATGTCGTCAAAACAAAATACAAGAAACGATTCAACAGTTTGTTAAAGAAATGGAGCGTTATGGCATTACAAAAGCAGATATTATTGCTTATTTAAAGGAGGAAAATCATGAGTGAACTTATAAAAATCCAAGATTTAAATAAAAAATATGGGAAGAAACAAGTTTTAAAAGATGTGAATTTAACTTTACATGGTGGACAGATTGTGGGTTTACTTGGACCTAATGGAAGTGGGAAAACAACACTGATTAAAGTTTTAAATGGTTTATTGAAAGAATATGATGGAGATGTTCAAATTGATCAACAAGCTATAGGTATTCATTCTAAAAAAATCATTTCTTATTTACCAGATGAACCTTATTTTGAAAACTGGATGACAACCAGTGATGCATTGAATTTATTTGTTGATATGTATGATGATTTTGATTTGAATAAGGCATTATCTTTAATGGAAAGAATGGATATTGAAAAGAAAGTGAAGATTAAAGAATTATCAAAAGGAATGAAAGAGAAGTTTCAGTTGATATTAGTTATGTCCAGAAAAGCAAAGATTTATATTTTAGATGAACCATTAGGTGGTATTGATCCAGCTGCAAGAGAACTTATTTTAGATACTATTTTAAATAATTATGCTGAAGATGCACTTGTTTTATTATCAACACATTTGATTGCGGATATTGAAAAGATATTTGATGAAGTGATCTTTATTAAAAATGGTGAAATTATCTTACATGAAAATAGTGAGGACTTAAGAATAAAAAGACAAGCTTCTATTAATGATATTTTTAAGGAGGAATTCAAATGTTAAAATTAATGAAATATGAATTTATTCATTCTATGCGTTCCTTTTTCATCTCGTTTTGTGTTTTCTGGGGTGCATGTTTATTATTACCATTTTTTACAGAAGGACTAATTCCAGATATTCCTATTTTAAGCTTTATGATGGCTTTTGGATTTACAGTTTTGGTTATGGGAATTAGTATTGCATTATTTGTCAGTATTTTTACACATTATTATCATTCTATGTTTAAAAGACCAGCTTATCTGACATTGACTTTACCTGTATCATCTTTGCAGTTAATTATTTCTAAGCTTATTGTTTCATTTGTATGGCTTATTCTTGGTGGAATTGCATTGATGTTTGGGGTTTTATTGATGGGAGTTATGATGTCATTGTTGACACATAATATGTCAATCATGCAGATTTTTCAGGGAATTCCAGAAGTGTTCAAAGGATTAGGACAGATGTTCATGAATCAGCCTGGTGAATCATTGTTAAGTCTTATTTATATGATTGTAGAAACATATGCGCTTATTATATCTATTTATTTTGCTTTAACGTTAGCACATACAGCTTTATGTCGTCATCATCGTTTGGCTGTCGGGATTTGTATATGGATAATTTTGGGAATCATTTTCTCATGGATACAATTTGTTTTATCAGGTATGAGTATCGCATCTTTTGAATGGTATGGAATTCCAGTTACGTTTATGTTCATTGATCTATTTTTCAATGTGATTTTAACTTTCGTTACAGTCTATATTTTAGATTATCATATTGAAATTGAATAAAAGAATACCTCTTCATGAGTGAAGGGGTCAATGGAGTCAACTTAGTAAGTTGGCTCTTTTTTATTTTTTTGGAAATAAAAGAGTGTCTTTTTTACTTGTAGTTAAGTATAATTATCTATTTATTATATTATTTCCTTTATGTTTGTTGTATAATGTAGTTAAGAAAGAAGGTGCTTCTATGTTCGTTAGAGTTATCAAAAATAATAAGGGTAAGAAAAATACCTGTTTTTGCGCACTCGTTGAATCCTATCGTGATTCTT
>NZ_NFLD01000041.1:0-20752 GCF_002160725.1 Massilimicrobiota sp. An142
GAAACACCTGTACCCATGCCGAACACAGAAGTTAAGCATCACAGCGGCGAAGATAGTAGGCAACTGCGAAAATAGCACGCTGCCAGTCCATGTGAGGGAATAGTCATTCTATTCCCTCCCTTTTTTTATTCACTTATCTTTCCTTTTGTAGTAAAATGATTATAGGAAAGATATCCTTTATTCTTTGATATAATATTGTTTTAGATTGATTAAGAAGGGAGGATTTAATAATTGTTTACAATTATTATGAGTGCCTATGATGAAAGGAAAGAAAAAATATCTTTTAAATATTGCTGTTATTCTTCTGATTGGTGGAACAGTTATTTATTTATCTATAGGAAATCAATGGAAACAAGTTGTTGATGCTTTTGCACATGCTAAGATTTCTTGGATTATAGCAATGGCTATTGTCATGTTTTTATATTATATTTTCGATGCTTTTTCATTGTTATATTTTGGTAGATTTTATAAAAAGGATTATACTTATAAACAATCTTTTATAAATGCTATTAGTGGAACTTTTTTTAATGGAATAACACCATTTGCAAGTGGTGGACAATTTGCTCAAGTGTATATTTTTAATAAACAAGGGATTGCCCCTACGTATTCTGCAAGTATTTTATTGATGTGTTTTATTTGTTATCAGAGTGTACTTGTTATTTATACGGGTATTGTGTTAATATTTAAATATCAGTATTTTATAGAACGTCCTGCTATATTTAGTTTGGTTGTGCTAGGATTCTTAATTAATTTTGTTGTGATTGTGGCTTTGTTTGGTGGTGCTAAATCTAAAACTTTACAGAATTTTCTAACACATACTATTCTTAAATTTTTAACTAAAATTCGTATCATTAAAGATTATGAATCGACATGTTTTAAAGTTAAAACATATTTATCTGATTTTCGTAATCAATTAGGACTTTTACAACGTAATAAACCAGTTTTAATACGTTCTTGTATTTGTAATGTTATTAAGTTAACTATTATTTACAGTATGCCTTTTTTTAGTGCAAAGGCATTAAATTTAGATGTATCATTTTATGATTTTTTTGATTTTATTGGACTTTGTTCATGCATATATTTAATTAATGCATTTTTACCTATTCCTGGATCAAGTGGTGGTAGTGAAGGTGTTTATCTTTTACTATTTAGTTTTTTAGGACCAGTAGGTGTGTCTTCTTCTATGTTCTTATGGCGCTTTATGTCATATTATATGGGACTTATTATAGGAGCATTAGTTTTTTCTCTTGATAAAGAAATAAATCGAACGAGATTGGAGTAATTTTATGAATATAGCTTTATTTAGTGATACTTATTTACCCGATATTAATGGTGTAGCGACATCTACACATATTCTAAAAAAAGAATTAAAAAAACATGGGCATCATGTTTTAGTTGTGACAACTATATTACCTCATAATAGTGATTATATTGATGAGGATGATGGAGTATTACGTTTGCCTGGTATTGATTTAAAAAAATTATATGGTTATCGTGCATCTAATATCTATTCTTTTAAAGGTATGAAAGAATTGAAAGAATTCCAGCCTGATATTATTCATATTCAGACAGAATTTGGGATAGGTATTTTTGGAAAGATAGCTGGTGAAATTTTAAACATTCCAGTTTGTTATACCTATCATACAATGTGGGCTGATTATTCTCATTATATTACGCCTGGGAATTTAAAAGCTGTCGATCAGGCGACTAAAAAAATTATTGAAAAAATTTCTAAGATATATGGAAATAGCTGTTCTGAGCTTATTGTACCTTCACAAAAGACAGCTGATGCATTGAGAAAATATGGTATTTCTAATTCTATTCATGTGATTCCAACTGGTTTGGAACTAGAGGCATTTGCATTAGAAAATAAAAATCAAGGTTTAGTGGATCAGATTTTACAGGAATATCATTTACAGGATAAGTTTACTGTTATTTTTTTAGGTAGAATTGCTCCTGAGAAAAGTATTGAAATTTTAATAGATGCAATGTCTGATATTGTGAAAAAAGAAGATAAGATATGCCTGATGATTGTTGGTGGAGGGCCACAACTTGAAGATTTAAAAACTTTGGTTCATCAAAAAGGATTAGAAACTCATATATTCTTTACAGGACCAAAAGAGAGTGAGTATGTCCCTTCGTTTTATCATGCAGCACAATTATTTGTTTCGGCATCACTAACGGAAACACAGGGGCTGACTTTTATTGAGGCTATGGCTAGTGGGTTACCTGTTTTAGCAAGATATGACAAAAATCTGGATGGTGTTATTGTCGACGGTCATAATGGTTATTTCTTTAAAGACCAACAAGATTTAGTTGAGAAAATTATTCATATGTATCATTCTGATTTAACACAACTTTCTACTTGTGCGAGAAACGATGCACAAAAATATAGTAGTGAGAATTTTTATCAGCATATTCTACGTACATATGAACAGGCATTAGCAAAACATCATTATTGTTATAAGGTTGTTTCTATTACTCCTGAAAATAATCATCTATACACTGTTGCATTTCAATTTGATCATCATCAAATTCTATTGAGTCTATCTGGACAGGTTATTGAACGTTATGGCTTATCTGTTGGACAAGTTGTAGATAGAGAAGAACTAGATGCTTTAAAAGATCAGGAACAAGTTTCTAAAGCTTATAAATTGGCATTAAAGTATTTAACATATAAAGATTATACTTATGCGAAAATGCAAAAGAAACTTATGGATAAAGGAGATTTTGATGATATTCAAGTAGAGATGACAATGGATTTATTGATGCAAAAAAATCTTATTGATGATGCTGAATACACTAGGAACTATTTTCAAAAGGCAAAACGATTGGGAATGGGAATGAACAAAATTATTTATCATCTCAAAAAAGAAGGTGTTTCACCATTTATCATTGATGAGTATTTGGAAGAATATTCCCAAGATTTGGAATATGATAAAGCTGTGGAGTTGGTACAAAAACTTTATAATGAAAATACCACAAGACCACAATACGCATTAATACAAAATATTAGAAATAAATTGTTTAATAAAGGTTTTTCACAAGATGTAGTGGAAAGAGCCATTGAAAATTTTGATTTTTCAATACCTAAAGAACATACTATGAATTTACTGACAAAAGAATATTATCGTGTATATAATCGTTATAAAAATAGATATCAATCTCATATTCTTAAAAGTAAAATTATTACTTTTTTAGTTCAAAAAGGCTATGAATATGATGATGTTATGGAAATTATTCAACAATTATGGGAGGACACAAATGATTAAAATTAAAGATATGAAATGTGGTGACGATAATGTGGAATTTACAGCAATGATTTCACATGTCACTTTAGGAAAAACAAATGGTGCTCATAAAAGTAATTACTTGAGTATTGTTTTTCAAGATGATACTGGGACAATTGATGCCAAGTTATGGAATGCCAGTCAGGAACATATTGAATCTTTAAAAACAGGTGCTGTTGTAAGAGCAAAAGGTGATATTATTAAATATAGCGATGATCGTCAAATGAAGCTTATATCTATTGATGATGTTTCATATCAACGTTCACAACAAATTCAGTTTTTGGTTAAGGCACCAATGGATAGTGAAATGATGATGAAAGAATTAAAACAATATATTCAGCGTATTTCTAATACAAAATTATATGTTTTAACGAAACATCTTTTTGAAAATAATTTTGAAAAACTTAAAGTTTATCCTGCTGCCAGTAAAAATCATCACGAATTTGTATCTGGTTTAGCTTTTCACACATTGTCTATGTTAAGAGTAGCTGATGCTTTAATGAATGTTTATCCTGAATTAAATGCTGATTTGTTATATTCTGGTATTTTGCTTCATGACATTGGAAAAACAGTTGAATTAAGTGGACCAGTTGTTCCAAGCTATACATTTGAAGGACAGATGTTAGGACATATCTCTATTGCGCAATCCATGGTTTATGCTGCGGCGCAGGAGCTTCATATTGAAGGTGAAGAAGTCACATTATTACAACATATGATCTTATCTCATCATGGAAAAAATGAGTATGGTTCACCAGTACTTCCACAAATTAGAGAAGCAGAAATGTTGCATATGATTGATAATATGGATGCCAGAATGAATATGTTTAATAAAGCCTTAGATACATTGGAATCTGGAGAAACTTCGAAGCGTATTTTTTCATTAGAGAATAGAACGATTTATAAACCAAAAATGTATGAATAAAAAAGAATTTATAAGTTTAATCACTTATAAATTCTTTTTTTTAGCAATATCGAGATAAAATTCTTTCCACATTTCTTTAACATGTTCTTTAGAATAATATTGACTGATTTCATATGAATAGTTTTGATATTGAGAATAGAACTGAGGATCATTTTTCAGTTTTAAAATATTTTTGATAAATCCTTCGTTGTCATCAGCAACAAGATATTTTTGAAATAAAATATCTTGATAAAGCTCCAAATCTCTTAATAGAAGCGGTTTTTGACTATTAATAGCTTCTAGGATAGACATTGGAAAAAGTTCGTTATATGAGGGCATAAATAGTATATCAGCCATATTATAGATGTCATTCATTGATTCACGAGGGACGATACCGATAAAATGAACATTATGAGGTGGGTTTTCATATATTTCCTTGAGTTCTTCATAACCATCAGTAATTTTTCCAAAAGAAAATCCACCGGCCCAAACGAAAGTTATATCAGGTAATTTTTTAGCAACTTCAATAAAATCTTTGACACCTTTTCGTGTTTGAACTTGTCCAACTCCTAATACAACAAAAGCATTTTCATCAATATGATATTGAGATCTCGTTTGTTGAATATGTTCTTTTTCCTGTTTATAGAAAGTTTCTTTAGATACAAAATTAGGAATATATTTAATTTTATGTTCATCAATTCCAAAACGTACCAAATCCTTTATAAAGATAGGATTAACAACAATCAGATAATCAGCAGTATTATAAAAATGAGTAATGTATTTTTTGAATACTGTTAAAGCTGAATGAGGTAATTGGATACTTCCATCTAATGTATCTGGTAAGAAATGAACATAAGCAACATTAATACCTTTGTTTCTTTTCATTTTCATGAGATACTGAGGTAAAATTGTATGACAATGGATAATATCGGCAGGTTTGGAATCATTAATCACAACATCAAAATAATCACTTAACTCGTTTTTAACTAAAGCAACTTGTTCAAGATAAGCACTCCCCACACCTTGACCACGAACCTTATCAGCATTCGATAACATATTAATTCTTATTTTATGCATAATCTTCTCCTTTTTGATAATTTTCTACTCAATATAAAAACACAAAACAAGAGTTATCAAACTCTTGTTTCTCTTATTTTGTTATTTTTTGATAAATATCATCTAAATTCACATCTTGGCTGCGATCTTGATAGTGAGCTTGAAAACCATCATCGCGATTGTAACGTGGAATAATATGAATATGAAAATGATGTACAGTTTGACCTGCAACTTCATTCATATTTGTTATTATATTAAAACCTTTTGCATGAAGCTGATTTTGAAGCTGTAATGCGACCTTTTGAACAACTTCCATCATATGTGCTAAAGTTTGGCTGTCAACTTCTAAAATGTGAGCATAATGATTTTTAGGAATAACAAGTGTATGTCCATCAGTTGTTTGGCTTAAATCAAGGAAAGCCATACAAATATCATCTTCATAGATAATTTTACCAGGAATTTCATGATTGGCAATCTTACAAAAAATACAGTTATCCATTTTTCATACCTCCTATATTTCATTTTACAATAAAAAAGGAATAAGGAAAAGCCTTATTCCAAATAATTATCAGAAATCTCTTTAATTTCTTTTTTTAATAAATCATCGTGAACTTCAAAATGATATTTCTTTAAATAAGCTCCTTCGGCTTTTTCTTGAACCTCTCCATCACTAGCAAGTGCTGAAACGATGCCATCCGTATTTTTATGAGCAGTATCATATAGATAAACAACAGCATAATTATCATCACTTAATTTAATAGCTTGACTGTAAACACCATCTTTTTCTACTTTATTAAGATCAGATAATTTATCTTTTAAATTATCGTCTAAAGAAGAATTTTTTGTGACAACGCCTGCATCTTCACCATCACTGCCATAATCTTCTAATAATTGATCAAAAGCTTTTTCATCAGTTGATTTTTCAATGATTTCTAGCGCTTCAGATTCTTTTTCTACAACAATTTTTTTCATGCTGCAAACCTGATATTCTGCAATTAAATCATCTAAATGTTCTTCAATATATTTTTGACGTAATAATTCTTGTTTAACTTCAGGAATCAAAGATTCATTTAAATAATCTTCTTTTGATTCATAACCAAGATTTTGAGCATATTTTTCTAAATCCCCATCAGCATATTGTGCATATTCATCTTCTCTTTGTTGCACGAGTTTATCAATTTCTTCTTGATCAGTAATTTCTTTATCAGCAATATTATCAAGAATAGTTGTGACAATTTCTTGAGCACCATAATTATCTAATAAATATTCAAAATAATCTTGTTTTGTAATATCTAATTGACTTCCACTCATAAGTGAATCTTGAGCATCAGAAACTTGAACACTATAACTTGAAGAAGAACAACCATACAATAAACTACCGCATAATAACAACATGATTAGTTTTTTCATTATGAGTTCTCCTTTCTTAAATCATTGCGAATATCCAAATTCTCATCAACGATATCTTGAATAGTCTGTTTAATTGTATCATCATGGTAATTGATTTCATAAGTGTTAAAAGCAAGATAAACCATATAATCATCATAAGTTAATAATGGTGAATCAACATCAACAGTTTTTAATTCTTTTTTAATTGATTCTTGATCTGTACTTGTACATTTTACAAAATAAACTCCATCTGATCCCTGAATAGCTTCACTGACTTCTCCTTCTTTTAGTGTTCTGGCAGCAGTCTGCACTTCTTCACCATAGGTACTTGATAAATCCGTATTTGCATCAATAATACCAAGACTTCCTTTTGCGCTTTTTGTATTTTCATCATCAGAATAATCATAGGCGATATCTTCAAAACTTTTATTTGTTTTTAATAAAGACTGAACTTCTTTTAATTTATCATTTTCTTCATTAGTTGGATTTTCTGGATCGCTCATAGATACTTTAATGATATGAACCATACGAGGAGAAGCTTGTTGATAATAATCTTCAAAGACTTCATCAAAATGATCATTAATATAATCTTTCAAGAATTCTGCATATTGTAAAGATTGAATCAAAGAATCTCTATATTCATCTAAATCTTCTACACCTGATGCTTCTAAAGCGCTTTGTAATTCTTCTTCAGCGCTATCTCCATATTGATTTTGATAGTTTGTTTCAATGTTTTCAACAATTTCATCAGCATTTTCTTCCATGTCATCGTTGGCTGGAAAATTATTACGAATAAGCTGGTCTAATACATACGAAAATAAAGCTTGCTTACCTTGAGTAGATGAAGCTAAATCCTGATATAAATCATCAGCTAGAAGACTGACATCATCAATTGAAGCAACAACATCTTTACCATCTTTCTGGACTGTTTTTGAACTACAACCACTGAGTAATAGAATGCTTGCAAGTGTCAAACTTATAAGCTTTTTTTGTTTCATAAGAACCTCCTTAGTATAAACAATATTATTATACACAATCTTTAGATTTTTTCAACTTTTGTAGGCAAGAACACAAAATTTACGATGATTTTACCATAATATATAGTGTGTATAGGAGGAATCATGATGGTAGAAAATTCGAATTGTTTTCATAGTGAGATTATGATAGCTTTATTTATTTTATTAATCATCTTATTTTTAATCAATATAAAGGGGGAATGGATATGTTAGCACATCAAGGGTCTTTTACACTCATTTTAGTTTTATTTATTTTATTGGTTATTATTTGTGGAATCTGCTAACGCAGTGATAAGACAGCAAAATCAATCTGCTGTCTTTTTTTAGAAAGTTTTTTTCAAAAATGGGATATAATAAATTTAATTATCGTATTGCTTGACTGAACAGGCATTTTACGTAAAATATATCTTCGAAAGGGGCGATTTTATGTCGACTTTAAAAATAGAAAATTTACATGTTGAAGTAGGAGAAAAAGAAATCCTGAAAGGATTAAATCTAGAAATAAACACTGGTGAAGTTCATGCGATTATGGGACCAAATGGAAATGGAAAGTCAACTTTACTTTCTACTATTATGGGGCATCCTAAATATACGGTAACACAAGGAAAAATCACACTTGATGGACAGGATGTTTTAGCTATGAGTGTTGATGAACGTGCTAGAGCTGGATTGTTTTTAGGAATGCAGTATCCTCAGGAAATCCCTGGTATAACAAATTCTGATTTTTTAAGAGCAGCGATAAATGCTAGAAGAGATGAACCAATATCTTTATTTAAATTTATTAGAACATTAGATAAAAACATTGAAGAATTAGGAATGGATGAAAACTTAGCTCATCGTTATTTAAATGAAGGATTTTCAGGTGGAGAAAAGAAACGTAATGAAATTTTGCAAATGAAGCTTTTACAGCCACGTTTTGCATTGTTAGATGAAATAGATTCTGGTTTAGATGTTGATGCTTTAAGAGTCGTTGCTGGAGCTATCAATTCAATGCGTAGTGATGAGTTTGGATGTATTATGGTTTCTCATTATGAAAGAATGTTTGAATTGGTAAAACCAACACATGTTCACGTTCTTGTTCAAGGACAAATCGTTATGAGTGGTGGATATGAATTGGTTGAAAAGATTGATCAAGAAGGATATGAATGGGTAAAAGAATTAGGTTATGATATCGAACAAAACGAAAGACAACCTATTATTTTAGAAGCTTGTGGTAAAAAAGGACAATAAAAGAATGCAAGCACAATTATTATCAAAGATTAAGCCCATTATTGATCTTCAGCAAGATCAGCTATCTTACTATATGATTCTTTCATCACAATCATCTATTGAAACCCGCTTGCCTCAAGATGTATTGTTTCAAGATGGTGTTTTAATGTTTCAAAATAAAAAGCCACTCACTTTTTATATGATTTATGCAGGAGATGAAGATTTACATATTGATATCCATTTTCAGGCTTATTGTCAGGTGAATCTGATTGAAATCAGAGTTCTTTCATCAAATTGTACGTTACATAAAACAATGAAACTGGATGAAGGAGCTACTGTTCATGCTTTCAGTGAAAATTTATCAGAGTCTGCCAAGAGTCTGGAAGATGTTTATTTACAGGCATATGCTAACTGTCAGTATGGTTATTCAGAACTGTTAGATGATGCATTTGAAGGTCGCTATCATTTTTATTTAGATGGACCAGAAGCCAACGCAAAAGTCAGAACGGCAATTCTTTCTAAGAATCAGGAAAATAAACATTATGAAATTTTAATTCAACATAATCAACCTATGACTTATGGTCAGATGGATAATTATGGTGTTGTGAAAGATAAAGGACGATTGGTTATTGATGGTATTGGAACGATTACCAAAGGACAACATGGGTCTTCTGCACATCAGACAAATAAAATTATGATGTTTGATGAATCTTGCTATGCATGTGCAAATCCTTATCTGTATATTGATGATTATGATGTTCAGGCTTCTCATGCAGCAGCAGTAGGAAAAATGGATGAAGAACATCTTTATTACTTACAAAGTAGAGGTTTAACAAAAAAACAGGCCATGCAATTGATTACTTATGGTTATTTAATGCCTGTTGTAGAGGTTATTGATAATGACATGATTAAAAAACATTTTGAACAGTCTTTATCAAAGGTAGGTGCCTGAGATGTTTGATGTATATCAGGTAAGAAAAGATTTTCCTATGTTAAATGGAAAAACGATGCAAGGACATCCATTGATTTATCTAGACAATGGCGCAACAACATTAAAACCACAGATTGTCATTGATAGTGTCTGCGATTATTTAACAAATTATTCTGGTAACGCCCATCGTGGTGATTATGATCTATCTCACGAGGTAGATGAGCACTATGAAAAAAGTCGAGAAATTGTTCAACAATTTATCAATGCAAAAAGAAAAGAAGAAATTGTTTTTACTTCAGGTTCCACGGATTCATTGAATATGGTTGCATATGGTTATGGATTGACTCATCTTCAACAAGACGATGAAATTTTAATCACAGTTGCTGAACATGCTTCTAATACTTTACCATGGTTTGATGTAGCTCGTATAACGGGTGCTGTTGTGCATTATATTGATTTGGATGAAACAGGGCGATTAACTTTAGAAAATGTGAAAAAGGCTGTGACTGATAAAACGAAAGTCATTGCAGTAGCTCAAGTTACAAATGTATTGGGATATCAGGCACCGATGCAGGAAATATGTGATTTCGCCCATGAACGCGGTATTGTTGTAGTCGTGGATGGAGCTCAAAGTGTTCCCCATCAGGTGACAGATGTACAAAAAACGGATATTGATTTTTTAGCATTTTCAGGACATAAAATGTGTGGACCCACAGGTATTGGGGTGCTATATGGTAAATATGAGCTTTTAAAAAATATGCAACCAACACGATTAGGTGGAGGATCAAATTCACGTTATAATAGTTGTGGTGTTGTGACATTAAAAAATCCTCCATATCGTTTTGAAGCTGGAACACCTCATATTGAAGGGGCTATTGGTTTAGGCGCAGCTATTCAATATTTGATGGGTATTGGCATGGATAATATTCATCGTTATGAATTGGAACTGAGAAAATATTGCATTGAAAAAATGCAACAATTAGATAATGTTGATATTTATAATCCAGATTCACAGGGCGCTATAGCTTTTAATATTAAGGGTGTCTTTTCACAAGATGCAGCCAGTTTATTTAACAGTTATGGAATTGCTATAAGGGCTGGACAGCATTGTGCTAAAATCTTAGATGAATTTTTAAAAGTTTCAACAACTTTACGCGCTTCATTTTATTTTTATAATACCAAAGAAGAGATAGATGCTTTTATTGAAGTATGTAAAAAAGGAGATGACTTTTTAGATGCATTCTTTAAATGATCCTCAATTATTGAGAGAAATTATTATGGATCATTATGAACACCCACGTAATCGTGGCCTTGTTGATGATGATTCTTACCATAAAATTAATATGAATTCAGAAACCTGTATTGATAATTTAGATATTCAGGTGAAGTTTGATGGTGATAAGATTGAAGATGTTCGTTATGATGGAGAAGCATGTGCCATCTGTACGTCTTCGACTTCTATTATGAGTGAATTGGTTAAAGGAAAAACCAAAGATGAAGCACAAAAAATTATTGATAATTATATGAATATGATTTATGAAAAGGATTATGATCCTGATATTTTGGAGGAGGCTATTGCTTTTCAAAATACACATAAACAGGCGAATCGTATTAAATGTGCTACACTTGGATGGAGTGGTCTTATTGCATTAATGAAAGAAAGTGAGGAATAAATCATGGCAACAATAGATATTGATATTCCTATAACGAATACTGATTATGATTTTAAAGATGAAGATGTTTCTGTTTTTAAAACACCTAAAGGTTTAAATGAAGATATTGTCAGAGAAATTTCTGCTATAAAAAATGAACCAGAGTGGATGTTAGAATATCGTTTAAAATCTTTAAAATGTTTCTTGGAAAAACCAATGCCAACATGGGGTGTTGACTTGAGTCAGATGAATTTTGATGAATATACATATTATAATCGACCAAGTGATCATTTATCAGATAAGTGGGATGAGGTTCCAGAAACAATCAAAAATACATTTAATAAATTAGGAATTCCAGAAGCTGAACAAAAGTTTCTAGCTGGGGCTTCAGCACAATATGAATCAGAAGTTGTTTATCATAATATGTTAGAAGAAGTTAAAGAAAAAGGTGTTATTTTCTTAGATATTGATAGTGGATTAAGAGAATATCCTGAAATCTTTAAGAAATATTTTGATACTGTCATTCCTTATAATGATAACAAGTTTTCTGCTTTGAATGGAGCTGTATGGTCTGGAGGTTCATTTATATATGTTCCACCAGGAGTTAAACTTGATAAGCCTTTACAGTCATATTTTAGAATTAATAGTGAAAGAATGGCTCAGTTTGAAAGAACTTTGATTATAGTAGATAAAGGTTCAGATATCCATTATGTAGAAGGATGTACAGCACCATCTTATTCTAAAGATTCCTTACATGCAGGAGTTGTTGAGATTGTTGTTTTAGAAGGAGCAAAATGTCGTTATACAACGATTCAAAACTGGTCTAAAAATATTTATAATTTAGTCACACAACGAGCTAAAGTCGCTAAAAATGGCTCAATGGAATGGGTTGATGGAAATATTGGTTCAGCTGTGACTATGAAATATCCAACTTGTATACTCGCTGGTGAAGGGGCTAAAGGAACATGTATTACAATTGCTGTGGCTGATAGTCATCAGATTTTAGATTCAGGTGCTAAAATGATTCATTTGGCACCAAATACATCAAGTCAGATTATTTCTAAATCAATTTCACGCAATGGTGGAAAAGTTAATTATCGTGGATTAGTGAGACATCAAAAGAATGCGACAAATGCTAAAAGTAAGGTTGAATGTGATACTTTAATTTTAGATGACAAATCAACGAGTGATACTGTTCCAACAAATATGATGATGAATAACGAATCCATTATTGAACATGAAGCAACAGTATCAAAAGTTTCAGAAGATCAGCTTTTCTATTTAATGAGTCGTGGATTGACAAAAGAACAGGCTACAGAAATGATTGTCATGGGATTTATTGAACCATTCTCTAGAGAATTACCAATGGAATATGCTGTAGAGTTAAATCAGCTCATTAAATTAGATATGGGAGAAAACAGCATTGGATAAACAAAAGTTGCGTTCTATCATGAAAGAAAAACGTCAGGCTTTATCGCCAAAGACGTTTTCTTTATATAATCAAAATATCTTGTCAAAAGTATTATCCCATCCTCGCATTCAAGAAGCGAAAATCATTGGTTGTTATGTATCTTTACCAGGTGAAGTTGATACCTTTAACATGATTGAAAAACTTTTGACTGAAAAACGAATTTGTGTTCCTAAAGTTATTGGAAATGAAATGGAATTTTATGAAATCCATTCTTTCAATGATTTACAGGAAGGATGTTTTCATGTCTTAGAACCAGTCAATTGTGTTAAAATATGCCCACAAGAGATTGATTGCATGCTTGTTCCATTACTTGCTTACGATCAAGATAACTATCGTGTTGGATATGGAAAAGGTTATTATGATCGTTATTTTCAAAAAAATTTTCAAGGTTATAAGATAGGTTTGGCTTATTCTTTTCAATATGTTGATCATATTGATTATGATGAATTTGATCAGCCATTAAATGAAATTATTCATGAAGTGTCATAGTCATATGACATTTTTTATTTTTAGAAACATATAATATTTTGGTGAAATATGATGAAAAAATGGATAATCATTGCCACTTGTATATGTATCTTTTTAACAGTGACTTTAGGAATCATTTATATTCAGCTTATTCCTTTATTAAAAGATTATGGAAAGATGGAAATTGAACGTTTCAATCAGCTTATTATTTCGCATTGTTATATGACTGATCAAAAACAATATGATGATTTGGTTATTATTGAAAGAAATGAAAATAATGAAATTGAATTGATAGATTTTGATATGATTAAAGTTAATCAGTTAGCATCACAAATCGTTTTAGATATTGAAAAAACATATGCTCAAATTGAGGATGGAAGTTATCAGGCAAAGGATGAAAGTGCATATCAAAAAAGGGTGGAAGAAGTAAGTCAGACTGGAATTATAGCTTCTATATCATTGAATACATTATTTCATTTACCATCTTTTTTCTTACTGCCTAGCATACCTGTCAATTATAAACATCTTTCCAGTGTAGGAAGTTCAATAGTTAAAAACATTGAAAATTATGGTGTGAATCATGTCATGATAGAATTATCCATTGAAATTAGAATGAATATTGCGATGGTTTATCCGTTCTTTGAACAATATCATACACAAGTTATTTCTATTCCCATTTTATTAGAGATTTTTCAAGGACAAGTTCCTTTGGTTTATTCATCATAGAAAGAAGAATGTTTATGCAAGATTTTTTAAAGATGTATTATCATATGGATTGTCAACTTCATTCAACGGGCTACTTTTATATAGAGAAACAACTTTATTATTTATCCTATATTCCAGATCCTCATGAATTTTTAAATCGATATCATTATTATCGCTATTTAATGCATCAGTGTGGTATACAAGGTTATGATATAGTTAAAAATATTTATCAGGAACTTTTGACTCAAAACTATGTGTTGTTGCTTTATCATAAAGAACCATTATCAATAGAACGATATATTCAACAAACGATGATGGTTTATCCATTTCCTAAAATGAAGGTTCAACAAATTAAAGAACAATGGATCTGTAAAATAGACCAGGCTAGAGAAAAGGCAAAAGATTATGCTTATAGTTTTAAACATGACCAGGATATTTTATCATTAATCTATTATTATTGTGGATTAGCTGAGAATAGTATTAATATTCTTAATTATTTATTACAGATTGATAATCAGGCGACTTTGCCAGTATCTTTATCATTATCACAACCAGGTTTTCAATATATTTATGAACTGATCAATCCATGTTCATATATTTTTTCAACCCGTATGCGACATCTTGCCTGTTTAATGAAAAGTCAGATGTTGACGTTTTCACAGCTCCAGCAACTGTTAGAATCGCATTATTTTGATGTTTATGAAATTATTTATTTTTATGCCAGAATGTTATATCCATCTCACTTTTTTCACTGTCTGCTTTGTGGAAACCTTGATGAAAAAATGACATCATTTTTTTATCAACAGATGAAACAGGAGCGAGAAATGTACTATCAAATTTTTCATATTTTATCTTTTTATGTGACTCTACCCAAAATAAGTTGGATAAATCGTTAAAATATGGTATAATATTGCACAGTTAATTGAGAGGGTTGTATGTATGGATTTGATAAATAGTATAAAAAAGAATGAACATATAAGAGAGTCATTGATTCGTTTGAAATCATTAGAACAATGTGATTCTTTGCTTCAAAAAGATCAGCAATTCAAACAGACATTAATTGAATTCTTATCTCATGAAGATCCTAAGATTCGAAAAAATAGCGCCATATTATTAGGAAAGTATGATGATACGGTTGATATATTATTAGATGCTTACGATAAAGAAAAAACAGAATATGTCAAAGAAGCTTATTTAGCAGGTATATCTTGTCATAATTGTCGTAGCTATATGAACAGACTCAAAGAGATTCAAAATAAGCTTATTCATGCTTCTGAAATGACAAAACATATTCAAGCCCAATTAAAGATATTAAATCCCCTGATTTTAAAAAATCAGGTACATAAACGTAAAATTATTAAATTAAAACATGAACCTGTTGATGTGGTATTAACATCATTGCCATACTATCAGTTTGTCTTATTTGAATCTGTGTTGCATTTAAAATACAAACCTGTTACACAAGGTGTATTGGTTCGTAGTGATTCATTATATGATTTATTAAATATTAGAACATATCGTGATATGTTGATTCCTTTGTCTGGTGCTACTGGATTAAATATTGATTTAGAAAGCATTATGGCTGGTTTTCAACGATGTCATTTGGAAGATATTTTAGATAAACTTTATGATGATCAGTCTATTTTTTATTTTAGAGTGGCTGACGAAACAAGAGAAAAACATCCAACTCTTATTAAAAAAGTTTCACAAGCTATATTTGAACTATATCCACAACGCTTGTTGAATACAACAGATGGTTATGATATTGAAATTGTTTTAAAAGAAATGAAAAAAGATAAGGTTAATGCTTATTTGCGTTTGACACATTTGAAAAGTTCTCGTTTTGAATATCGTCGAGAAATCATTTCTAATTCTATGCAGCCTTATATTGCTGCAACACTTGTTCAACTTGCAAAACCATATATGAAAGACCATGGAAAAGTTTTAGATCCATTTGTTGGATGTGGGACATTATTGATAGAAAGAAATTATGTCGTTCCTGCAAAGTTTGCGATGGGAATTGATGTTTTTGGTAAAGGTATTGAAGCTGCCAGAAAGAACAGCAAAGCTGCTGGACAGAATATCTATTTTGTGCATAAGGATGCATTACGTTTTGTGAATAATGAAATGTTTGATGAGATCATTACAGATATGCCAACATTACCACAAATGAATGATTATCAGCAACTGCAGGAACTTTATGATCGCTTCTTTGAGCGTATTCATCGTTTAGTTAAACCTAAAGGATATGTTTTTCTTTACACAAGTGAAATTTCCTTAGTTAGAAAGAATTTAAGACTTCAAGAGGGATATTTAACGCTTGTCGAACATTATGAAATTCCTCGAGGAAAAAATATGTTTTATTTCTTTATTATGCAGTTAAAATAACCTACAATGTAGGTTATTTTCCATTTTTCTAGTTTGGAGGTGTGTCGTTCATGTTTGCTTTACTTTCATTGCTTTTGATTCCTGTTGTTATTTATTTTGCTTTTTATTTTCAAAGAATCATTTCCTTTTTTTATCCACAAAAGAATATTTTTATATCTATCATTTGTTTTTTGATAGCTGTTCTTTTTGTTTATCCAGCACGTAACTTTTTTAGCTTTTGGGCAGTTATTGTTTTGCATTTATTTGCTTTTTCATTATTAACTGATATGATCATGTGGTTGATACATAAAAAGAAAAGTAATCATATACTTGATTCTATTTATCGTTTAGGACTCATTCCGCTGTTATGTGTATGCATATTATTAGGGTATGGATATATAAATATGAAAGATGTTCATGCTGTTCAATATACGATTGAAACACAAAAACAGCTTTCACAAAATTATAAGGTTGCATATATAAGTGATTTGCATTTTCCTAATACTATGAATAAAAATGAATTAATACAATATTGTAATGACATTTCAAAAGAAAATCCTGATTTTGTCTTATTAGGTGGAGATATTGTTGATGAACGAACAACTTTGCAGCAAATGCAGCAAACTTTCCAGGCTTTATCAACCATTCAAAATCAATACGGTATTTATTATGTTTATGGAAATCATGATCAGGCATTATATGCAAGTCAACCTGCTTTTACGCCTGAAATATTAAAACAGACAATTGAACAAAATAATATCCATATATTATGTGATGATAGTATCCGTATTCAGGATGAAATCACATTGATTGGACGAGATGATCGTAGTCATCAGCGTGTTTCAACTTCAGACTTATTACAGAATGTTTCCTCGGATGATTTTTTGTTGTTGATGGATCATCAGCCTGTGGAACTGGATACAAACAATCAATTACAAATTGATTTACAAGTTTCAGGTCATACACATGGTGGACAAATGTTTCCTGTTGGCATCTTGAGTGAATGGCTTGGATTTGGTGAAATGAATTATGGCTATCGTCAATTATCACACATGCAAGTTGTTGTATCTTCAGGTATTGCAGGATGGGGATATCCGTTGCGTACAGGCTCTCAATCAGAGTATCTGATTATAAATATTCAAAGTCAATCATAAAAACCAGCTATCCTTGGATAACAGGTTTTTATGGTGCTGTATTTTGTGTTGATGAATGATCTTCATTAGGTATATCTTGAGTGGTGTCATCAGTTTCTTCTTGTACAGGATCTTGAGATGGTGTGGTATCTTCTGGAACCTGATTGTCTTCTTGAGAATTCTCTTCCTGATCTTGATTTTGAATATCTTGTTGAGATTGCTGGTCTTGTGAAGGTTGTTGATTTTGTGAAGATTGTTCTTGAATCTGTTGTTGTAATTGTTCGATTTCATTTTGTTGTTTCATATAATATTGATAGCCAACATAACCAGCAAGACATAATGCTATTATAATAACGATAATAAATAGGAATAAAAAGAATTTTGAAAGAAACGAATGTTTCTTTTTTTCTTTAATGACTTTTGTATGATGTTTAGTTTTCTTTTTCGTTTTTTTCTTAACTTTGGTTCTTGGTTTTTGTTTTTTAGAAACAGGTTTATTTTGTGTTGAATGAGAGTTGATATATTCAGTTTCTTTTGGATCTTCATGAGAAGTGTCATGAAGATGTTCATCAAAATCATTATGAAGATCACTATTAAGATCATCATGATAATCATTGTTTTGCTCTTTTAAATCATTATCGTATGCAAAGTCATCATCTTCATCATCAAATGTAAATTTTTTTACCATTTTTATCACCTGTGTATAGTATGAACATTTTCTATGACTTTTATATTAACTTTATATTGTATGATAGTTAATTATGTATTAAAATATATTTAGTAATACTAAATAGAAAAGAGCTGATTGAATGAATGAAAGATATGAAAGACAATTAAAAAAAGGAATTTTAGAAATTTTGGTTTTACAGCTTCTTTCACAAGAAAGGATGTATGGCTATCAGATGATTATGTATATGAAAGAAAAAAGTCATGGTATGTTTGAAATGAAAGAAGGAACACTCTATCCTATTTTATATCGTTTAGAGGATGATGAATTGGTTGAAAGTCAATGGACGCCACCACAAAATAAAGAATTATCACGTAAATATTATTGCTTGACAGATAAAGGGAAAGAACAGCTCAAAGCATTGAAACAATTATGGAAGAATTTTTCAATGGTTGTTAATGAGATATTAGAGGAGAATGAATATGAATAAAGAAAAATATATAAAAAAAGTTATCAGATTATTAAATTGTTCTCAACAACAAAAGAAAAAAATTAAATTGGATTTAGAAAATGACATTGAAATGGCATTAAAAAATGGTGAATCATTTGAAGAAATCATTCAAAGAATGGGGACACCAAAAGAATTGGCTCATGAATTTAATGAAAACATGGGTGTGAAAACACGTCGTTCTTATAAAAAAATAATTGGCATTATTATGGGTGTTGTCGCTGTATTGATTTTAGGTGTCTATTTATTGGTACGTTCTCTTATTCCTGAGTATCAGACATTAGGAACATCTGGATTATTTGATCAAAAAACAGTTGAACAGCATATGGAAGAAACAATTTTAGATATATCACATCTTGACATACAAGCTATACTTGAAAATTGTGATGAAAAAATGAAAGAATCCATGTCAGAAAGTCTTCTCAAGGAATCAATTTTATCGTTAGGAGATTTGGGAGATTATCAACGTATAACAAGTCAGAGATATACAGAAATTAAACAAAACAATGATATTTGTGTTGTGGGAGAAGTTGTTGCATTATATGAACAGCGTAGTGTAACATACACAATAACTTTTAATGAAAATTATGAATTAATGGGGTTATATATGAAATGATGGAGAATATAAGTTATCTGTTAATGTCAATCACATGCTTTGTTTTTGCATATGCACACTTTAAAGGAAATGTTTCGTTGGTTCATAGTTATCATAAAAGAAAAATAAAACAAGAGAATCTGATGTCATATTCAAAGACAATGGGAGTAGGCATGTTGATGTGTGGTTTGGGTTGTTTGATGAATCTTTTAGCTCGTTTATTACGTTTATTTGTGTTGGGTGAAATATTCATGGTTATTGGCATAATAGCGGGTGTTGGAATCATGCTTTATGCTTAATTGAAGTATAATCATGGTATCTTTTAGGAGGCGATAGAATGGGACTTGTGATATCTATCATATTTTTAATAATATCCATCTTATTATTAATGGGAAAAGGATCGTTTTTGATTGCTGGTTATAACACTGCTAGTGAAAAAGAAAAAGCAAAGTATAATGAAAAGAAATTATGTCGTATTGTAGGATTAGGTTTTCTTGTTATGACTTGTGGCTTGTTTTCTTTGTTTATGCTAAAAGATATAGGACTATATATAATGATAGGAACTTTTATTGTTGGAATGGCGATTATTTTTATTGGCAGTGAGTATGCCAGTGTAGAGCGTAATCAAAAGAAAACGAAAATGTCTATAGGAATAGGGGTATTGATTACTGTTATTTTGGGAGCTTTTATTATGGGTGTTATGTTTATAGGGGATATTGATATAGAATATAATGATGACTGTGTTCAATTATCAGGAACTTTTGTATCATCATCAAAAATTGATTATGATGATATTTTAAAAGTAGAATATTGTAATGATTTTGATATTGGTCGTAAGAAAAATGGTATCAATAATGCAGTTGTTGAAGCGGGTAGATATTATAATGATGAATTTGGGAATTATCATCTTTATGCATACACGCATAGTTCACACTATGTTATTATTTATACAGAAAATGAAATTTTTGTTGTAAGTGGAGAAAATGAAAAACAGACTCAAAATATTTATAATCAATTAAGTTCATAAAAAAAGCAACGTTATTTCACGTTGCTTTTTTGGCTAGTTAAATAGATGAAATTTTGAAAAAGGGAATAATTTTGAAAAACTAGCACAATTGAAGTAATGCTCACATTTTATCCAAGAAGGACAAATTTCATAATTGTGAGCTAATAAGAAATAATTATAAGAAACATTCATGAAAAGACCCTCCTTTGATAATAGATCATTTTTTACACTTTTATTATATGATTTTTTATGTAAAAGAAAAGGGTCTAAGAATCTAAATATGATGATTGATTTTTGTGCATATTGCACAAAAGAAGAGTATAATAAAAGAAAGTAGGTGAGATGATGGGATTTACAATAGAAGATGCATTGAATGAAACCAAAGAAT
>NZ_NFLD01000042.1:0-18677 GCF_002160725.1 Massilimicrobiota sp. An142
TACCGACATGCTTTGGTCCCCGTTGGGTTATCCCCGCGAGGTAAGTCGGTTGCTTTACATCGCATTGCAGGAGCGATGATTTCAAAAGAAATATATATTAAGCGCAAGAACGTGCGCACTGAAAGAAGGAAATGATATGAAAAGATTTGGAAATGATGAATGTTGGTGTGGGAGTCATAAAAAATATAAAAAATGTCATGAAAAATTTGATGGAAGACTGCAATATTTAAAAAAACAGGGATATGTTATTCCAAAACGTGCAATGATTAAAAATGATAAGCAAATAGAAGGAATCAGACAGGCTGCCATTGTGAATAATGGGTTATTAGATTATATTGAAGAACATATTTGTGCAGGGATGACAACTCAGCAGATAGATGATATGACTGTTGAATATTTAAATAGTCATGATGCTTCTTCAGCTGATCTTCATTATGAAGGCTATCCTAAAAGTATTTGTACATCTGTTAATGATGAAGTCTGTCATGGGATTCCTAGTGATGATGTGATATTAAAGGATGGAGATATTATTAATGTTGATGTAACGACATGTTATAAAGGATATTATGCTGATGCCTCACGTATGTTCATGATCGGCAATGTCAGTGATGAAGCTAAACAGCTGGTTGCAGTTACACGTGAATGCTTATATAAGGGAATAGAATCTATTCAACCATTCAAAAGTACCATTAGTGATATTGGTAGAGCTATTGAAACGCATGCACATCAATATGGATATAGTGTTGTCAGAGAGTTTTGTGGACATGGTGTCGGTTTATCTATGCATGAAGATCCTTATGTACTTCACTTTGATCCACATTGTCCTACAACTGTGCTTGTGACAGGTATGGTGATAACAATTGAACCGATGATTAATGCAGGAGAGCGCTTTATTCATATTGGCTCTAATGATTGGACAGCTTATACAGATGATGGCTCATTATCAGCCCAATGGGAACATACACTTTTAGTGACGGATACAGGAGTAGAAATTCTTTCTATGTAATACCGATTAATTTCGGTATTTTCTTTTTATGAAATTATGATTATCGTCAATTGAAAAAGGTGTAAAATATTTTTCATAGAGGAGGTATATAAAATGAGTTTTCCTAAAAATTTTTTATGGGGAGGAGCAGTTGCTGCAAACCAATGTGAAGGAGCATGGCTAGAAGATGGAAAGGCTCCTAATGTGACTGATGTCATGGTTGGTATTGGATCTAAAGATCCTGGTTTAAAATGGAATCAAGATAAGCAAAAATATGAAATGTGTCTAGATCCCAATAAGGTTTATTTAAGTCATGAGGCTATTGATTTTTATCATCGTTATGAAGAAGATTTAGAGTTAATGGCTGGAATGGGATTTAATTGTTTTAGAACTTCTATTGCCTGGGGAAGAATTTTCCCTAATGGCGATGAAGAAGAGCCTAATGAAAAAGGTTTGGCATTTTATGATCGCTTAATTGATAAGATGTTAGAGTTGCATATGGAACCAGTTATTACATTAAGTCATTATGAAACACCATTACATCTTATTACAGAATATGGAGGATGGCGTGATCATCGTTTGATTGATTTTTGGAAGCGTTATGTGACAACTGTCTTTGAGCGTTATAAAGGGAAAGTGAAATATTGGTTGACTTTTAATGAAGTGAATAATATGATGCGTAATCCTTTGGTTGCAGGAGGCGTTCTAACATTAAATCCAGAAAATCCTGAAGATCCAATTGGATCAACAACATTTGAAGATAAATGGCAGGCTTATTATCATTTATGTGTAGCCAATGCCTGGACAGTGAAACTTTGTCATGAAGTGGATCCACAAGCCAAAGTAGGATGCATGTTAACATGTTCATCAGTAGCAACTTATCCATATAACTGTGATCCTGATAATGTATGGGGTGCATTTGATACTGTAAGAATGTCTAATTTCTATTTTGGAGATGCTTTCTGTTTTGGTGAGATTCCAGGTTATGTTAAACGTGTCTGGAATGAACATCATTTTGAACCAGTGATGGATCATCAGGAACTTCAATTAATGAAAGAAAATACAGTTGAATTTTTCTCTTTTAGTTATTATCGTTCTTCAACTTACGATAAAGAAAGTGATGTTCATGGGGATACTGGCGGATTGACTGGAAAAGAGAATCCATATCTTGAAGGATGTTCACCAAAGCCTTGGTCTTGGCCAATTGATCCTCAAGGTATTCGTTATGTATTAAATGTTTTATATGATCGTTATCATTTGCCATTATTTATTGTTGAAAATGGTATTGGTTTAGATGAAAATCTTGATGAAAATGGACATATTGATGATGCTTTTAGAATGAAATATGTTGAAGATCATTTAAAATATGTACATGAAGCAATCCTTGATGGTGTGGAAGTGATGGGATATCTTTATTGGGGACCTATTGATGTTGTATCAGCGGGTACTGGTGAAATGAAAAAACGTTATGGTTTTGTTTATGTTGATCGTTTTAATGATGGTCATGGCACTCTAGAACGTCATATCAAAAATTCTTATTATCGCTATAAAGAGATTATTGAAAGTAACGGAGACATTCTTTTATAAATATAAAAAAGTTTTAGGTCATTAAAAAAGTACCTAAAACTTTTTATTCAAATAAAGTAAATCCTAAATAATAAACCAGTTCATGAAACATCTTTGTGTTAAATCCATAACAGATACAATCATCCTGAGCACCATCCCAATCATTATTCAATTGATCTAATAAGGGTTGAACTTGATCTGGTGTGATATCGTCTGTTGCATAAAATTCACTATGATCTTTAAGACCAGCATATTCTCTGGCAGGTGAAATAGACAATGTTGGTCTTATTTGGTAAAGTAAATTTTTAATCAGTTTTTCATCTTTTTCATTTTCACTTGAAATAATAACATGAAGTCTAAAAAACATAATATCCCTTCTTTCTAGGATATTTTAACATATTTTTGGTAGATGAAAAGATGTATTTCATAAAAAAATAGTGTATAATAATTCTTCAAGGTTGGGAGGTTCAATGATATGAAAAAAATTGTGATTGGCATATTGGCACATGTTGATGCAGGAAAAACAACGTTGTCTGAAAGTATGCTTTATCTTTCAGGACAGATACGACAATTGGGACGTGTAGATCATCAGGATACATTTTTAGATTATGACAAACAGGAACGTCATCGTGGCATTACTATTTTTTCTAAACAGGCGATGTTTCCATGGAAAGATACACAGTTTGTTTTGATAGATACACCAGGCCATGTTGATTTTTCGGCTGAAATGGAAAGAACTTTATACATTCTAGATTATGCGATTATTGTGGTCAATGGAATGGATGGTATACAGTCACATAGTGAAACAATTTGGCATTTATTAGAACATTATCATATTCCCACTTTTATTTTTATGAATAAGATGGATCAGACAACTTATTCTCGTGAATACTTATTTCAAGAATTGACAGAAAAATATCATGAAAACTGTTTAGATTTCTCGATGCCAGTAACACAGCTTTATGAAAATCTGGCTCTCGTTAATGAAACATTGTTGGAAGAATATATGGACCATCAAGTGATTGATTTGGGACATATTCAAGAATGTATTATGAAAAGACAAATTTTTCCAGTGTTCTTTGGCTCAGCTTTAAAAAATGAAGGGGTCAGCGCTTTTTTAGATTTACTAGATACCTATACCATAGAACCAACATATAAGGATTCATTGGATGGCTTTGTTTACAAAGTGAGTCATGATGAACACGGCAATCGTTTAACACATATAAAAATAACTGGTGGAACATTGCATGTGAAAGAAAAGATTCATGATGAAAAAATTGATCAGATTCGTTTATATGAGGGACCAAAATATACGTTGCTACAAGAAGCAAAGGCAGGAGATGTGGTTGCTTTAAAAGGTTTAAAAAGTTTTCTTCCAGGAATGACACTTACAAATCAGACATTCACGCAACCTGTGATGATGCCTTACATGACTTATCGTGTTGTTTTATCTCCTCATTGTGATCAGCACCAAATGTTAAAGAATCTACAGACTTTAGCTCAAGAAGACCCAACATTACATGTGACATATATGTCACAGACACAAGATATCTATATTCAATTGATGGGTGAAATTCAAATTGAAGTTTTACAAAATATCATTCGTGAAAGATTTCATGAGGAAGTCAGTTTTGATCATGGTGAAATCTTGTATAAAGAAACACTTAGTGAACCAGTGGAGGGCGTTGGACATTTTGAACCATTGCGTCATTATGGAGAAGTTCATGTCTTATTGGAACCACTTGCTCAAGGGAGTGGTCTGGTTTATGAAAGTCAATGTACAACAGATCAGCTGCCATTACAGTATCAGCGTTTGATTATGACACATTGCCAAGAAATAGAACATCCAGGTGTTTTAACAGGAGCTTCTATAACTGACATAAAAATCAGTTTAATAGCAGGGAAAGTTCATCAAAAACATACTGAGGGTGGTGATTTAAGAGAAGCTACATATCGTGCGATTCGTCATGGGTTAAAAAGAGGAAAATCTATTTTATTAGAACCTTATTATGATATTCATATTCATATACCTAAAGATGCGTTGAGTCGTGTTTTGTATGATATGGAAAAAAGGCACACCAAAGTGAGAATTGAAGAACAGATTGATAGTATTGATTTATATGGTGAAGGGCCAGTGGCCTGCTTACAAGATTATCAGCAAGAAGTGATTGCTTTAACAAAAGGTAAAGGACGCATGATCTGCCATATGAAAGGGTATTTTCCTTGTCATAATCAAGAAGACATTATAAAACAAAAAGGATATGATAGTGAAACAGATCAGGCTCATCCAACAGGTTCAGTCTTTTGTCAACATGGAGCAGGTTTTTATGTGGCATGGGATGAAGTTGAGCAATATATGCATATTCCTTATCAATATACAAAAAATAAAAATACGCATCATACATATCATGATGCACCACAATATCAAAATGAAGATGAAGAATTGGATGCTATCTTTCAAAGAACATATGGACCTATCAAACGTCGTTTAGCTGATGATTATTATCGTCAGCATCAGCCTCAAGAAACATCTATGAGTGTTAAAATGAAACCTGAATGCCTTTTGGTTGATGGATATAATGTTATTCATTCGTGGCCAGAACTCAAAGATTTAGCAAGCACAAACTTAGGTGTTGCACGTGATCGACTGATTGATATACTCAGTAATTATCAGGGGTATAAACAATGCCTTATGATTATTGTTTTTGATGCTTATAAGGTGAAACAGAATCTAGGGAGTCAAGAAAAGCATCATAATGTTTATGTTGTTTATACCAAAGAAGCCCAAACTGCAGATATGTATATTGAACGTGTGACCCATCAATTAGCAAGTGATTATCGTGTTGTTGTTGCAACTTCTGATGCTTTGGAGCAGTCCATTGTCATTGGACGAGGAGCACGTCGTATGTCGTCACGAGAACTGGCTTTAGAAGTGAAAGCTGTAACGGAAGAACATTTTCATGAATTTCAAAGAAAACAGCCTCAAAACCATGAGTTTTTATTAGAAGATGTCAAAGATTATCATAAATAAAGAACCGTAGACGAAAGCCTACGGTTTTAAAATAATTGTAGAAAAATGCCTATAATCGTTGCACTTACAAACATGATAAGAACAATTCTTAAAATGTCTTTTTTATTATCATACATACGTAACAAGACAAGTAAACCAAGTCCTGTGCTCGTCATAAGTCCTGCAAATAAAGAACCAAAGCTTAAGACCTGATCAAGATAGAGCTGTGATAAAATGACACTTGCAGCACAGTTAGGAATAAAGCCAGTAAGAGCAGCGATAACAGGTTGAAAAACAGAACCATGAACTAAAATATAATTCAATGTATCTGCACCAATTTCTTCAATCAGCCATGTTAATGCAAAATTAACAATAAAGACAAAAACAAAGATTTTGAAAGTGTGTAATAAAGCTAAATAAATAATACCATGTCCATGTTCTTCTTCTTTACAGTGTTCATGTATATCATGTAAGCTATGATTGTTAGAAAGACGATGAGATTGAATTAATCCATCCACCAGATAACCAACAACAATTGCCACAATGATTTTTAAACCAATAATCACAAATAATGTCTGTGCCTGTTTTGGCTGGGCAATTAAAATAGGAATAGCATCATCACTTGTAGCAATAAACACAGCTAACAAAGTTCCTAAACTGATACTTTGATTCATATATAATCCACTGGCAATGACAGAAAATCCACATTGAGGGATGATTCCTAAAAGACTACCAATCAGTGGTCCTAATTTTTGCGTACGTGCCAAAAGGTTTTCAAACTTCTGATTATTTCTATGTTCAATATATTCCATTAATAGATAAGTCAGAAATAAAAATGGAAGCATAGGTATTAAATCTTCTAAAGAATGTTCAAGTATATGTAACATATTTACCTCCAATAGGTCATTATCATAACATAATAATTTTTAAATTACCAATGAAATGATATGAGAATTTTTATAGGCATATAAGTGGTCAAATGTTTTTATGCTGTGATACAATGCCTTCAAGGATGTGAAAAAAATGGATATGAATGAAGATATGATCACACTATTTTTAGATAAAATAGGTCATCAAAAATTAAAAGATGTTTTTTATAAAATGATTCAAGATTTTGCGATTGGAAGAGAGCATTTACAGCGTCTTTATGAAAAGTGGAGTACGTTTTATAAAGAAGGTATGACTTCTCATGAAGCTTTGATCAGTTTAATTCAGGCAAGTGATGAACTGACAAGTGTTGAGGAACCTTTCTGGGAAATGATTGCAGGTCGTTTTTTGGTATATGATATCATTTGTCAGGTTCAATGTCGCAATGAAATGTTGGGGATTTCAACTTTTTATCAAAAAATTCAATATTTAACACAAGAAGGATATTATGGAAATTATATTTTAGAACATTATCAATCTGATGAAATTGAAGAATTGTCACAATACATTCAAGATCAACGTAATGAATTATTGAATTATAGTGGATTAGATATGTTATATAAACGTTATTTGATTCAAGATCATGATCATCATGTTTTAGAAACACCACAGGAAATGTTTATGGGGATTGCGATGCATTTAGCGATGCTAGAAAATGATCGTGTTTATTGGGCAAAACAATTTTATGATATTTTAAGTACACTTAAAGTGACAATGGCAACACCAACAATGGCGAATGCCAGAAAACCATTCCATCAAATGAGTTCATGTTTTATTGATGTTGTTGATGATTCATTGGATGGTATTTATAAAAGTTTAGATCATTTTGCTCAAGTTTCTAAACATGGTGGAGGTATGGGACTCTATTTTGGAAAAGTCAGGGCGAATGGCAGTGATATTCGTGGCTATAAAGGTGCAGCTGGTGGTGTGATTCGCTGGCTGAAACTGGTTAATGATACAGCGATTGCTGTTGATCAGTTAGGTGTCAGACAGGGAGCAGCAGCTGTTTATTTAGACGTCTGGCATAAAGATTTGCCTGAGTTTTTGCAGATTCGTACAAATAATGGAGATGATCGCATGAAGGCGCATGATATTTTTCCAGCTGTCTGCTATCCAGACTTATTTTGGCAATTGGCCAGAGATGATATAGATGCCCCATGGTATATGATGTGTCCTCATGAAATTTATCAGATCAAGGGTTATCATTTAGAAGATTATTATGGTCAAGAATGGCAGGAGCGTTACTTAGATTGTATCCAGGATGAACGTATTTCTAAAAGAGTCATGAGTGTCAAAGAGGTTGTCAGATTGATTATTAAATCGCTGGTAGAAACAGGAACACCTTTTGCCTTTAATCGTGATCGTGTCAATGAAATGAATCCTAATCATCATCAGGGTATGATTTATTGTAGTAATTTATGCAGTGAAATTGCACAAAACATGAGTGCTATGACTTTTTTAGATAAGGAAGTTATGCATGTTGATGGGGAAGAGGTCGTTGTTGAAAAAACAAAACCAGGAGATTTTGTAGTGTGTAATCTTGCATCCTTAACATTAGGAAAAATAAATGTTGATGATGAAGCAGAGTTAAGACATATTATTCATGTTGTTGTGAGAGCTTTAGATAATGTTATTGATTTGAATGATTACCCATTACCATTTGCTCAAATAACGAATCAGAAATATCGTGCCATTGGTTTAGGAACAAGTGGTTATCATCATATGTTATGCCAAAAGGGCATTCCTTTTGAAAGTGAACAGCATTTAGAATTTGTTGATCAGTTATATGAAAAAATAAATTACTATACACTAGAAGCATCATGTTTATTGGCTAAAGAAAAAGGTCGTTATCACGGTTTTGAGGGTAGTGATTATGATACCGGTATGTATTTTCAAAAACGTCATTATCAATCTAAAGAGTGGCAACAATTAGAAACCATGATTCATCGTTATGGTTTACGTAATGGTTATTTAATGGCTATTGCACCTACTTCTTCTACATCTATTATTGCTGGAACAACAGCTTCTATTGATCCGATCATGAAAAAATTCTTTATTGAAGAGAAAAAAGGAAGTATGATGCGAAGAGTGGCACCAGATTTAAATCCAAAAACATTCTGGTTATATAAAAATGCACATTATATGGATCAAGAATGGCTAATCAAAGCTGCTGGGATTCGACAACGACATATTGATCAGTCGCAGTCATTAAATATTTATATGACACAGGAATTTACATTTAGAAAACTTTTAAATTTATATATTTTAGCATATGAAAATAATGTTAAGACGATTTACTATGTAAGAAGTCAATCTTTAGAAATTGAAGAATGTGAATCATGCAGTGCATAGAGGGAGGAATTATGGAATTAAAAGCAAAGGCATTATTTAATGCACAAGGCGATATTGATGTAAGAAAACGTCGTATGATTAATGGAAATACGACGAATCTGAATGATTTTAATCATATGAAGTATCAATGGGTACATGACTGGTATCGTCAGGCAATGAATAATTTTTGGATACCTGAAGAAATCAATTTAACTCAAGATGTCAAAGATTATCGTTTGTTGAAAGATGAAGAAAGACAGGCTTATGATAAAATTCTATCGTTTCTTGTGTTTTTGGATTCTTTACAAACAGCGAATTTACCGCATATTGGAGAATATATTACAGCCAATGAGATTAATTTATGTTTAACAATTCAGGCATTTCAGGAAGCTGTACATTCACAAAGTTATAGTTATATGTTAGATACAATTTGTTCACCAGATAAACGTGATGAAATTTTATATCAATGGAAATATGATGAACATTTATTAAAACGTAATCAATTTATTGGTGAACAATATAATGATTTTTTACAGCATAAAGATGCATTTCATTTAATGAAGACAATCATGGCAAATTATATTTTAGAAGGTATTTATTTTTATAGTGGTTTTATGTTCTTCTATAATTTAGGAAGAATGGGAAAAATGTCTGGTTCAGCACAGGAAATACGTTATATTAATCGTGATGAAAATACACATTTATGGTTATTCAGGAATATGATTTTAGAATTACAAAAAGAAGAACCACAACTCTTTGATGATGAAAAAATAGCTGTTTATCGTCAAATGTTAAAACGTGGTGTTGAGGAGGAAATAGCCTGGGCACAATATGTGATAGGTGATCGCATTGAAGGGTTAACCATGACTATGGTCAGTGATTACATTCATTATTTGGGTAATTTACGTGCGACTTCACTAGGGTTTGAACCGCTTTTTGAAGGTTATCAGGATGAACCAGAAGCAATGCAGTGGGTAAATCTTTATAGTCAGGCTAATCAAATTAAAACAGATTTTTTTGAGGCAAAATCAACAGCATATGCCAAATCGAGTGCAATTGAAGATGATTTATAAAAAAGGGGCAGACAAATGATTTTGTCAATGCCCTCTTTTGATCTTTTTGGCTTCTAGCCATAACATATGTAAAACTTCTAAAAGCATATTACGTGTTTTGGGTTTTAATAAAGTGATTTCTTTAATTCCATTCATGATATGTTTATAGGAAATGTGTGATAAATCAGAAAAATTATATAAATTTAAATTGTCAAATAATGAAAACATTGCTTCCACAAACTGATGTTTTTCTTCATAACTTAATTTTTCTAAGAAAAGGATAACTTTAATAGCAAATTGAACACTTTCATATGACAGTTCATCACATTCAAAATGATGGGCATTGATTTGCCATGAATAAGCATTATGTTGCATCATGCCTGTTTCCTGACTTTTGACAACGGTATAGTTTTCTTCATGACCTAAAACAATACCAAAAAATGAATAGTGAGGAATATAGCTATGAATGCGGGGAAGCATGTTTTGGTAAGCCTTTGATTGAATGATTTCATCTTGAAAACCGGGGCCATCAAAATTATCAATTTGAATAATACGATCTTGAACATGCTGATGACAAAAACATCCAGCAAAGATAGCTAAATTGCCACCCTTAGAATGTCCTACTAACCATAATGGACGATGTTGACGGTATTGAAAATGTTTTTTTAAACGTTGCCATATAGAAGGTGCTAGGAATTTATTTTTTAAGTCATGCATCAATGAAGAAGTGATATTCTGTGAGGCAATCTCTTCTAGAAAATGTACAGATGATTCTTGAGCAGGTACAACTTTTTCGCAAAGCATTAAAAAATCTTCATGCCAGCCAATCAGTGAATCATCGGTACCACGATAGGCTATCACAATGCGACCATCTTCTAATAATAAAGCCAATGCTGCAAACTGTTTGATCAGTTCTTTATTGACATCATTGACATAGTTTAAAATTTGAATGTTTTGATAACGAGGACTGTGAGCCATTTTTTCAAAAAGTTCATGACTAGGGACAAGAATCTTTTTTAAATTTTCAGGTGTCAATGTGGCGTTTCTTTGTTGATATTTTTGAAAGGCTTGTTGTAAAGTGATGGGTTTTGTGTCGTTGAAAATATCATCAAGATAAACATAAGCCAGCTCACTAAATATCAGGGCATCAATTTCATTATAGGGAAATTGACTGGCTAAAAGATCACCACGTAAGTCAACATAATGAAGTATTGTATTAGCGTTCATGGAATCACCCTTTCTGTTGATATTGGCAAATATTTTACATGATTTTTTAGGAAAATGCAAACTATAATGGTAGAATGCGTTGATAAAAATGTCGAAATATGATACCCTATCGAAAAGGATGTGTCATAATGAAAAAAATAGATAATAAATATATACGTCGTATTGTATATAGTATTCAATTTTTGATGTCTATAGTTTTACTATCAACGATGTATTTTATTCGTTTTGTACCAATGAAATATATGATGATAGTTGGAGTTATTCTCATTGCTTTGATGGTGGGAGAATATTTCTTGATTTTCTATAAAAAACAGGGAAGTAAACGTTCTTTATTGACGCAGTTTTTGAGCCTTGTTTTAAGTTGTTTGATGGTTGTTGCTTCATTTTATGTTTATAGAACAGGGCAAGTCGTTGATTTGCTTGGTGATGAACAGTTTCAGACACGTGCTATTTCTGTTATTGTTTTAAAAGACTCACCAATTAAGAATGAATATCAGCTACCTGAACATTTACTTTCACATGTTTCTTATGTGGATGAATCAACAATGGATTATACGGTATCGCAAATAGAAAAAGAAGTGGGACAGATTTCTTTAGATGATTCATCTGATTTTCATCAGCTGGTTACCAAATTATATCAGAAAGATGTTGACGCTATTATTTTAGATGAAGCTTTTAGAAGCTTGGTTGAGCAGGAAAAAGAAAGTTTTTCTGATGATACACGTGTTATTTTTCAGGTTAAACGTGATGAAGCTGCGGTGAATGCGAAAAGTGTTGATGTGACTGAAAAACCATTTTTGGTTTATATTAGTGGTAATGATGAATATGGAGATTTAACGGCTGTATCACGTAGTGATGTGAATATGTTGGTAGGTATTAATCCTACAACCAAGCAAATATTATTGATTAGTATTCCCCGTGATATTTATTATCCATTACATCGAAATGGTGAATATGATAAATTTACGCATACAGGAATGTATGGATTACAGGAAAGTATTGATACTTTAACAGATATGGTTGATCAGGATATTAATTATTATGTGCGTATGAATTTTACATCATTTATGGATATTGTAGATGCATTGGGTGGTGTGACAGTTCATTCTCCAGAAGAATTTACAACAAAGATTGGTGGCTATCAGATTCAAGAAGGAGAAAATCATCTGAATGCCAAGGAGGCATTGGCTTTTGTAAGAGAAAGAAAATCATTTGTTGATGGAGATTTTGCAAGAGGAAGAAACCAGCAACGCATGATTTCGGCTATTGTAAAAAAAGTTTGCTCACCAGCAATATTAACATCTTTTTCACAAGTTTTGGATACAATCAGTCAAAGTATTGAAACCAATATGCCAAGTGACGAAATGAATGCGCTTGTTCAAATGCAGTTATCTCAAATGCCAAATTGGGATATTCAGTCTTATCAAATTATAGGTGATAGTGCTTCTATGCCATGTTATTCAGTGGGAATGAATGCATCTGTTATTATTCCTAATGAGTTGTCTATTACACAGGCATGTGAATATATTGATCAATTCATGGATAATGAAAAAATTGAAACAGAATTAGGCGATTTGGAACAATAAGAAAGGATTATTATGAAAGATACAATTTTAATATATCGTTTAAGTGATGATATCAAAGGAAAGATAAAAGAAATAGCAAATGAATTAGATATTGATGTAAGAGATATTTCTATACAGCATCTATATCAGAAAATGGGTTATTTATTAAACATGGATGGTTATACATATCAGGAACAGATGTTGCCTTCTTCATCTATGGATCAACCTTTTGTTTTCTTTGCTTTAAATAAAGATGAACAATTAGATTTATTATTACAATTGTTTAGAATGAAAGGAATACCACATATTCCTTATAAAGCTGTTTTAACACAATATAATGTTGATTATACATTTGCCAGACTTTATCAAAGTGTAGCTAGTGAATATCAGCAAATGATACAAATGAACCTAAAAAAATAGGTTCTTTTTCTATAAAAAAATCCTAAGCACTGGCATGCTTAGGATCACAAGTTAAGTTCATTTTGAGTTTTCTTAATGTTTCTGTATCTTTATTACTTAAAATGACAGTTGAATGAATCTCACAGTCCTTTAATAAAGGAAGAGCTTCTAGACATTTTTTAGCATTCTGGTCTTGAGCTGAAGCAATGGTGAGTGTTAAAAGGACTTCATCAATATCCAATAATGGTGTTTTCATATTTAAATAGTCATTTTTTAAAGATAGAATAGAATGCAGCATAGTTGGTGAAATTAATTCAATATCTTGTTCAATACCAGCTAAATATTTTAATGCATTTAACATAGCTGCACTGGAAGCACGTAATAATGATGATGTTTTTCCACTGATTAAATGACCATCATTTAATTCTATTGCACAGACAGGACCTTGGCGTGTTTGTGCAACTTCTCTGGCTACAATAGCACATTTACGGTTTTTCGCATCGACACCTGCCTGAGATAATAACATCTGCATTTTTTCTAAAGACTGATCATTGATTTTACCCATTAAATAATCAACTTGCGCATGATAATAACGACGTACAATTTCACGACAGCTAGCATCTTTAGCGGCTTCATTATCAATAATTGCATAACCAGCCATGTTGACTCCCATGTCAGTAGGAGAAGCATATGGTGATTCTCCAAAAATTTTCTTAAACATTGTATTTAATACAGGGAAAATTTCAATATCACGATTATAGTTGACAGTTGTTTCTCCATATTTTTCAAGATGGAAAGGATCAATCATATTGACATCATTCAAATCAATGGTTGCTGCTTCGTAAGCAAGGTTAACAGGATGTTTTAATGGTAAGTTCCAGATTGGGAAAGTTTCAAATTTTGCATATCCAGCACGAATGCCATGAAGATGTTCATGATAAAGCTGAGATAGACATGTTGCCATTTTTCCTGAACCAGGACCTGGAGCAGTCACAACAACTAATGGCTTTGTCGTGATAATATAATCATTTTTACCAAATCCTTCTGGTGAAATAATATGATCAACATTATGAGGATAATTTTCGATAGGATATTGCATAAAAACTTTAATGCCACGTTTTTCTAGCTTTGTTTTAAAAGTATCGGCAGAATTTTGATGCTGGTACTGTGTAATTGTGACACTTCCTACATATAATCCAACGTTTTCATATTCATTAATTAATCGAATAACTTCATCATCATATGAAATACCTAAATCTCTTCGCATTTTATGTCTTTCTAAGTCTTTAGCACAAACAGCGATAATCACTTCTACTTTATCTTTTAAAGTTAATAACATCTTTAACTTGCTGTCGGGTTCAAAACCAGGTAAAACACGAGAAGCATGTGTATCATCGAAAAGTTTTCCCCCAAATTCTAGATATAATTTATTGTCGAATTGAGCAATTCTTTCTTGAATGTGTTTAGATTGTAGTTCTACATATAATTCATTACTAAATGCTTTTTTCATTTTCTCTCACTCCTAGTCAACATTATATAGAAAATGGTTTGAAGATAAAGAAAATAATAAAAAAATATTATGTCGATAAATATTGATAATTATAAATAGAGAGGACTTTTTTGATTGTTGTTATTGTGTGGAAAATATGATATATTGTAAAAAAGATAAAAGTGGTAAAGGAGTCTTATTATGTTTAATATGGTCTTTTTAAGAATTGTTTTGAACTTTTTAGTGGGATTTATTTTGGTGTTGGCTGTTATGCCAAAAGCGATTCAATATTTAAAAAAATTAAAATTTGGACAGGTAGAAAGAGAAGAAGGTTTACAGTCGCATAAAGCAAAAGGTGGTACACCAACAATGGGTGGAATCGTCTTTATCTTATGTGCTGTAGTTGTGGTTTATATTTTGAATTTCACTTCGTTAAATAATCCTTATATACATCTTTTAACTTTTTCTTTTGTAGGTTTTGGATTGGTTGGATTTATTGATGATTATTTAATTGTTGTCAGAAAGACAAATGATGGATTGAAACCTTTATATAAATATACATTACAATCAGTTGTGGCCATTGCTTTTTATATTTTAGCTAAGTTTTTTATACCTGGATTTGATACTGCAATTTCTATCCCTTTATTACATATAGAAATTGATATTGGATGGTTATATCCTATTTTGGTATATTTTATGTTTACAGCGGGCAGCAATGCGGTGAATTTAACAGATGGATTAGATGGTCTAGCAACAGGACTTTCGATGATTGCGATTTCTGTTTTTGTTATTTTTGCGATTATGAATAAAGATTATGACATTGCCATCTATGCTATGGCAGTGGTGGGAACATTACTAGGATTTATGTGTTTTAATTATCATCCTGCACGTATTTTTATGGGAGATACTGGTTCATTAGCTTTAGGTGGATTTTTAGCGGCTTTGGCTGTATTAACACGTCAGGAACTTCTGTTTATTTTAATTGGTGGTGTTTTCTTGATTGAAACTTTATCAGTGATTATTCAGGTTGTATCTTTCAAAACAAGAGGCAAACGTGTGTTTAAGATGGCACCCATTCACCATCATTTTGAAATGCTTGGATGGAGTGAACAACAAGTTGTCATTTCATTTTGGTTTTTAGGTTTTATTTGTGGAATTATTGGGATTGTTTTAGGAGTTATGTAATATGTTGAACGGGAAAAAAGTTTTAGTTTTAGGATTGGCTAAAAGTGGTCAAGCAGCAGTCGAATTATTGACTGCATTACATGCAACTATCACAGTGAATGAATATGCTAGTCGTGAAAAGATTGCTTGTTATGATGAATATGTGCATCGTGGTATTGAAATGATTACAGGAGGACATCCACAAGAACTGTTTGAAAGAGATTTTGACTTTGTTGTGAAAAATCCAGGAATTAATTATCATAAACCATTTGTTTTAAGGTTGAAAGAAAGAGGAATTCCAGTTTATACTGAAATTGAACTGGCTTATCAAGTTGCTAAAATGCAAAATTATATTGCTATTACAGGAACAAATGGGAAAACAACAACAGTGACATTAATTGATGAGATTTTAAAACATGCCCATCATTTGTCTTGTTTGGCAGGTAATGTGGGTATACCTTATTCCTCTTGTGTTCTAGACAATGATTTGCTTCATCGTGATGGGTATGATGTGGTTTTAGAAATGTCTAATTTTCAATTATTAGATATTGAAAAGTTTCATCCACATATTTCTACAATTATAAATCTGACTCCAGATCATTTGGATTATATGGCTTCACTGGATGAATATTATGCTTCTAAAACACGTATTTATATGAATCAAGATAAGCAAGATTATTTTATTGAAAATTTGGATGATGAAATCTTGCAGAGTTATTTAAGAAAATATCCTGTTTTGGCTCAAAGAGTGACTTTTTCTTTAACTAAACCAGCTGATTGTATGATTCAAAATCAAGCGATTTATTATAAAGGAAATCATGTTATTGATTTGGATGAAATAAAAATAGTAGGTGATCATAATATTCAAAATATGATGATTGCCATTATTGCCTGTGCATTAAGTCATGTGTCTTTATCAGATATTCATGATACTTTGGCTTCTTTTCAGGGAGTAGAACACCGTATAGAATTTGTAAGAGAATATCACGGTGTTAAATATTATAATGATTCTAAAGCGACAAATACAGATGCAGCAATTATTGCTTTAAAAGCTTTTAAACAGCCGGTTATATTATTAATGGGTGGTCATGAAAAAGGTCTGGATTTAACAGAGATGTCATCTTATGCTTCAAAGATCTCAACGCTTATTTGTTTTGGTGAGGCAAAGGAAAGATTTGCTAGAGAAATGTATATAGACAATACAATTGTTGTTGAACATATGAAAGATGCTGTGATGAAAGCAAAGGAAATTGCTCATGAAGGAGATGTTGTATTATTATCCCCTTCAACAAGTTCATATGATGAATTTAGTGGATATGAAGAAAGAGGAAGAGTTTTTAAACAGATTATTAATGAATGGAATTCATAGTCAAAGGAGTTTATAAAAGTCAAAATCATTGTGACTATGACTGTCAAGCAATTTTGAAAATGTCCTAAAAAAAGTTAAACATTAGCACCGTTTGTACGATGCTTTTGTCTTGCTAGAAAGCCAAGAAAGTCATCATTTCTCCAAGGATGTTCCATTGGCGGAATGTACTGCTTTTTTGGCTTGCTTTCTTTGATTTCACCATCAAACTCCTTTGAATGCCTTTCATGCTCTGGTATCTCCTTCATGATGAATAGTTCGTCCAATACATTGACATATAGCCCACCATCAAATGACTCGATGACCATGCAGTCTGTTTTCTTTTTCAGATAGTATGGCACTCCTCTATCAGAAACAGGAATATAGAACTTATTCTTGTATCTGATGCTGTGACCAGAATCAATCTTTCTCGGTGAAAGAACAGCCAGTGTTGAATTAATTTTTTCCATTGATGGTTGCTTTTCAAATACCGATTGTGTAGTATTAAGGTGTAGAGCGAACTGATCATTGAATTTTTTTAGGTAGGAGTTTAAAAATTCGTTGGCTTCCTCTATGGAAGACACATGAGCACGTCTCAATTCAACAGGCAATCGAGACTGGAAGGTCTGATTGAGTCTCTCGATTCTGCCTTTGGCCTGAGCGATGCTTGTGGTCTTTATATCAACACCAAGGTTATGGCATGCGTAGGAGAATTGGGTGAAGGTATCCTCGTCATCGAAAGCCTTGGTTTTTCTTTTGTATTCAAAGACAGTACGCCTGTCAGTATAGAACATGGCAGGGATACCATAACCAGTCAAGATTTGAAAGAAAACATTGTAATAGCCATTCAAGGTTTCCTGAGTATCAAAATAGGCCCCAACCACAGTGCCAGTAGAATCATCAACAGCGAGATGAAGATGCCATATATGACCAGGAATCCATTCGAAAGAAGAGGCGTCCATCTGAATCATCTCACCGAAGTATTTGCATCTTGACCTTCTTGGATGAGCATTTTCATCATCGACGGAAGCGATGGCCATCTTGATCTGATTCTTAACCTTCTGAGAAGAAGTCTGATCAAGCTTCTGCTTAAGCTTTTTCTTCATGAGTTTCTTGGTCTTTCTTCTAGCCTTAGGGGAAAGGACATTCTCCTCTCTGAGCCATTTGTTAAGAGTGGTATCGGATATACTGATGTCAAGATCCTCCTTAACGATTTCGCAATAATGAGTGAAATTTGTATCGGAATAATCATTGATATAGGAAGAGACAATTCTATTTCTCATATCAAGAGGGATAGTGGTAGAAGGACATCTGCCACGATTGCCGTGAATAAAGGCAGCCTTGCCACCATTTTTATATTTGAGTATGAGTCTGTTCACAGTGCGAACAGTACAGCCAATCTTGATGGCAGCACGTTTCTTGTTGCCATTCGTTTCAACAAGTTTTTTAATGATTTCATATTTTTTTAATTCATTCATTCTTAATTCAACCTTTCTCATCATCAAACCTCCAATAAAAAGTGAGGTTTATAGTATAACAGGATTATTTGATAATGTCCCAACATGTTGGGACATTATCAATCTTGATACATTGAGACATTATCATATTTGAATCAGA
>NZ_NFLD01000043.1:0-15868 GCF_002160725.1 Massilimicrobiota sp. An142
GGAGTAGAGAGATCAATCATAAGAACACCACCTAAGATGATTATACAATACAAAAAAGCGATAATCATCAAAGATGATTAATCGCCATGGACAAAATTTATTTTGTCCTTTTTTTATGCATAAAATTGCGAAATGATTTGGATATTTTCTTCTGTTAATGGAAATGAAGGGATAATGATTGTAACAGACTGATTATGTAAAAGTGTTAATGAAACAATTTCATCATCATAATACCCATATAATAATAATCCATCAATAACAGCATGATTTCCAGCATATAAACTTGGTAAATCTTTTATTTCAGTAAATCTTTGTTTGGCTTTTTCTGGAGATGAAAATTCAAATTCTTTGACATAAAGAGCTTCGTTTCCATCTTTTGCTTCTTCTAATGAAATATATGTATGTGGGATGGTAAAACTTGAATAACTTTGACTTGAGAAGGATGTTTCCTTATCAATTTGAAAATCACTTAATTGAATGAGTTGATGATCTTGTTGATGAAATGATTTTTGATTGAATACATCTTCAATTAATCCACCAAAGATAAGAATAATTGTTAGTAATGATAAAAAGAAATAAACGATTCTCATTGACTTGAGTGTTTTTAAAGAAAAGTGAGGTATTCCATTTTTGAGTTGATGATGCATTGTACTCATTTGATGAAAACTAAAATAGTTTCTAAAAATGGAAGTTATAAAAAGGAGAAGGATACCAATATAGGCAAGTGTAATTCCATAACTCGTAAACTTATCAAAACTGGCATTATATAAATATTGAGAAAATAAGGTTAAAGCAACGAGAGATATAAAAAATCCAATAAATGAAAGAATTTTAAATGAACCAGTTGCTATATCTTTTTTATCTTCCCAAGAAAAAGGAAGATCTTTTTGTTTTTTAGAAACAAAAACAAACATATGATGTTTTGCATAAATAGGTTGATATCCTTTTTGTTGATATTTTCTAGCAAAAGCATCTTTATCTTTTTGGCGTTCTATTTTTGTAGAACCGATAGTTTTATGAAAATCTATATGATAATAAACAGGATAATTAACTTTATTAAAGATTGTAATGAATGATAGTTCTTGAGTTATGTAACCCTGTTGACCAAGTTTATTAAGTTTGGTTTGTAATAATTCATATTCGTATGGTTTATAGTTCATAATCATAAATTTCATGGTTGTGTAACCTCCTTAATGGGCTTATTATATCAAAGAGATAATCACTTGTCTATGAAAGAAAAAAAGCTCATATGAGCTTTTATAATTGAAGTAAAAATTGTGTATAAGCAAGATAAGCTTCATAAACATCAACTTTTGATACAATTTCATGAGGAGCATGCATGTTTAAAACAGCAATTCCTGCATCAATAACATTCATATCATAATTTCCTAAGATGTAGGCAATAGTACCTCCACCACCTTGATCAACTTTACCAAGTTCAGCAGTTTGGAAATGGACACCAGCTTGATCCATAACATTTCTAATTTTAGCAAAGTATTCAGGATTAGCATCATTGCTTCCGCTCTTACCACGAGAACCAGTGTATTTATTGAAAACAATTCCTTTTCCTAGATATGCGGCATTTTTAGGATCATTCACTTCTTTATATAATGGGTCAAAACCAGCGCTGACATCACTTGATAACATCATAGAATGAGCTAAAGCTTTTCTAACAGATAAGAATGTATCATCACCACATAAGTGTAAGATTTGAGCAATTGTATTTTCAAAGAATAAAGATTGAGCACCAGTCGCACCAACACTACCAATTTCTTCTTTGTCAACTAAAATACAACAAGATGTATATTGTGGGATTTCCTGAATATCTAAAATAGCTTTTAAAGATGTATAAGCACAGACACGATCATCATGTCCATAACCCATAACCATACTTCTATCTAAACCATAATCTCTGGCAGGGCCACTTGGTACAACTTCAATTTCTGCACTTAAGAAATCTTCTTCTTCAATATCATATTTTTCTTGAAGAAGTTTTAAAATATTTGCTTTAACAGCATCTTTTTCAGTATCTTTTAAAGGAATGCTTCCTAATGTCACATCTAAATTTTCTCCTTCAATCACTTTCGCAGCTGTTTTTTGCATTTGATCAGCAGATAAATGAATTAATAAATCTGTAATACCTACAACAGGATCATGATCATCTTCACCAATCACAACATCAATTTTAGTTCCATCTTTTTTAATAACAACACCATATAATGATAATGGAATTGTAACCCATTGATATTTTTTAACACCACCATAATAATGAGTATCTAATAAAGCAAAACCATCACTTTCATAAAGTGGATTCTGTTTTAAATCTAAACGTGGTGAATCAATATGTGCTCCTAAGATTCTCATTCCATCAACTAATGGTTTTTCCCCCATAATAAATAAAGCTAAGTTTTTATCTTTATTGATTACATAGAATTTATCTCCAGGTTTTAAACTGTTCATATTTTCAATATCTTGAAAACCAGCTTTTTTAGCAAGTTCAACAGATTCTTTTACACAAGCTCTTTCTGTTTTACCGGCTGTTAAGAAAGCTTTATAACCTTCATTAAAATCCATAACATCTTGATATTGATTACTTTCGTATTTGTCCCAAGCATTTTTTGCGTACATTTTATATAACCTCATTTCTTTCAATTATTTTTAATAGAACTTCTACTTGTTTTTTCATCATTGTTAATGATACATACTCAAATGGTCCATGGAAATTATACCCACCTGTACCTAAATTTGGACAAGGAAGTCCCATATATGTTAAATTAGCACCATCAGTACCTCCACGAATAGGTACAGCATATGGCTCAATACCACATTCTTTCATGGCTGCCATGGCATTTTCAACGATATACATATGTTGTTCAATATGTTTACGCATATTTAAGTAACTTTGTTCAATTGTGACTTTAACCATTGGATATCCATACTTTTGATTTAAGAATGCAGCAATATTTTCAAAATCCTGACATTGTTTTTTAGCTAATGTTAAATCATGATTTCTAATGATGTATTCCATCTCTGTTTTTTCACATTTTCCCTGAATATTTTCAAGATGATTAAAACCTTCATATCCTTCTGTATATTCTGGTCTGGCATGAACTGGTAACATAGCATCAAATTCCTGAGCAATGCGAATAGAGTTAATCATCGCATTTTTAGCACTTCCAGGATGAATACTTTTCCCTGTGATTTCTACGACAGCACTAAATGCATTAAAGTTTTCATATTCAATTTCAGCAATATTACCACCATCAATTGTATAAGCATAATCAGCATGGAAAGCTTCTACATCAAAGTTTTCAGTTCCTCGACCGACTTCTTCATCAGGAGTAAAAGCAATCTTAATATCATTGTGCTTGATTTCAGGATGATGGTAAAGATGTTCAGCCATACTCATGATAATTGCAACCCCAGCTTTATCATCTGCACCAAGCAATGTTGTTCCATCAGTTGTGATTAAATCATGATGAATCACATTGAGAAGTTCAGGAAATTCATGAGGATCAAGATATAATTCTTTCTCTTGATTAAGAGTAATTGTTGTTCCCTGATAATCTCTAATGATTTGTGGTTTGACATTTTGACCAGAAGCATCAGGAGAAGTATCCATATGGGCAACAAAACCAATGACTTTTCCATGATCACTGTTTGCTGGAATTGTTCCATAAACAATACCACTTTGATCCAAGTGAGCATCTTCAATACCAATCTTTTTCATTTCTTCAACAAGATATTTTCCTAGTTCTAATTGTTTCATAGAAGAAGGTGTTGTTGAAGATTGAGGATCAGATTGTGTATCAAAACTAATATATTTTAAAAATCTTTCTTCTATACTCATTCATCTTACCTCGCTTTCTCTCTTATTATACATGGAAATCCACAAATAATCCATGATTATGATATAATCATAAATAGGGAGGTATTGAAAATGAATCAAACAATTCAGGAATTATTTGACAGAAAATCTGTTCGTGCTTATAGTGATGAAATCATAACGCCAGAGGAAAAAGAATGGATATTAAAATCTGCCTTACAGGCACCGACAGCAGGCAATATGGCTCTTTATTCTATTATTGATATACAGGATCAGTCCTTAAAAGATCAGCTCGCTATCACTTGTGATCATCAGCCATTTATTAGTCAGGCACCTATGGTTTTGCTTTTTTTAGCTGATTATCAAAAATGGTATGATATATATACTCACTATGATAAAGATATCCAACCATTGGAAGAGTCTGATTTGATCTTAGCTTTGGAAGATTGTATGATTGCGGCGCAAAATGCAGTCGTAGCAGCATGGTCTTTAGGAATAGGATCATGTTATATTGGGGATATTTTAGAAAATTTTGAAATTCATCAAAAGCTTTTTGATTTACCAAAGTATGCCATTCCAGCAACTTTACTTGTTTTAGGAAAACCAACGCTACAACAACAAAATCGTCCAAAACCACAGCGTTTTGATTTAGCAGATATGGTAAGTGTCAATACTTATCATCATAAAACAATGGATGAAACAAAACAGATGTTTATTAAACAGACTGGTAAAAATGAAGATGAACTCAAAAATTATATACAGGCTTTTGCGAAAAGAAAATTTCATGCGCCATATCGTAAGGAAATGAATCGCTCTGTAAAAAAGATGATCGAATCATGGAAATAATAAAACGGACAAATGTCCGTTTTTACTCATCAAATTTTTTAATCGTTTTATCAGTGATTTCAATATGTTTACGATATAATGAAATATTAACAACGCGACTTCCTACAGCATAGATTAAGGCCATGCTTGGAACCGCAATTAATAATCCAAAGAATCCAAATAAGTTTCCAAAAATAACTAATGATAATAAGACATATAATCCAGAAATACCAACAGCTCCGCCTACAACACGAGGATAAATAATATTGGCTTCAAATTGCTGAATAATCACAAAGCAGATTGTAAAGATAATAGCTTGTGTAGAGTTAATAGCTAATACTAAAATAAAACTGATTGCAAATCCAAAATAACCTCCAAACATTGGAATAAGACTGGAAATACCAATAATAAAGGCAATCAATTCTGGAAAAGGTAAGCCTGTTATTTTAAAGCCGACATACATTAAAAACATTAAAATACAGCTTTCTAACAACTGACCAGAAACAAAACCATTAAAATAATGATTGGCTTCGGCACCAATATCAAAAATCACCAATGAACGATGATATCCAAATAAGAAAGTCACAATTTTCTTTAACTGTCTTAAATGCGTTTCTTTATTGGCCAGTAAGTAGATAGCCATAATAAAAGATGTAATCGCATTAATAAAAACACCAAAGATACCAATAGATTGAAAAATAAGATGAATTCCAGCATTCCCTAAAATATTACCACTTTGAGAAAGCAAATGATTCAAATCAAGGCTTGTTAGAGCCTGTTGAATAGATTCATAATTAATCGCATAATTGATATGGAAATGAGCTAAGGCATCATTAATCATTGTGACGAGACGATCAGCATAATTAAAAATATTTGTAATAATTAAAGCAATACTTTCACCAAGTCTAGGAATAATAAATGCTGAAAAGAGAATAATCAAGATAACAGCCAATATTAATGTTGTTGCAATACTTAAACCTCTTTTCAGTCCTTTACGTTTGATCTTTTTACCATACAAATGTTCAATCTTACGCATAGGTATATTTAAAATAAAAGCGATAATAATAGCGATATATAAAGGTGTCGCAAGTGCTAAGATATCACTGAGTATAGCAAAAACAGTTTCATAATTAAAAACAACAAAAGCCAGTAAAATGGCATATGTTAAATAAAAAATTGTTTTATTTTTTTTGACTATTTGACTTTTGTCAATCATAGGTTCACCTTCTTTTATGGTTATAATCATAACATAATTGCTTATAAAAGTGTAGTTCATTGTTTATTTAAAAAAATATGTTAAAATAAAGAAAAGAATCAAAGGAGGAATGAAGATGAAAGCAGCTGTTTTATTTAAAGATGGTTTTGAAGAATTAGAAGCATTAAGTGTTGTTGATGTGTTAAGAAGAGCACAATTGACATGTCTAATGGTTGGAATGGATGCAATGAGTGTTAAAAGTTCACATGGTATAGAAGTCAAAATGGATCAGTTGTTTGATGAAAGTGTTTATGATGTGGATATTGTTGTTTTACCCGGTGGTTTACCTGGAGCGACATCTCTTCGTGATGATCAAAGAGTCATAGATATTTTAAAAAGTTTTAATGAACAGGGAAAATGGATTGGAGCCATTTGTGCAGGGCCTATTTCATTAGAAAAAGCCAATGTCATAAGCAATAAGAAATTCACTTGTTATCCAGGATTTGAAAAAGAAATTCCTTCAGGGATTTATCAGGATGTATTAGTATGCTGTGATCAGAATATGATTACAGGACGTGGACCTGCCGCTGCTTTGGAATTTGCCTATACAATCTTAGAAAAATTAGGACAGCCTTCAAAAGATATTCGTGAAGGTATGCAATATCATTATTTAGTAAAGTAAAAACGACCTCTCTCATAGAAAGTCGTTAGGAATGTGAAATCATCATTTCAATTTCATATTCAAAGAATTGTTCTTGGAAATAGACATATTGTTCTATTTCTTTTTTTGTATAGGTTTTTGATATAGGAGCAATAACCCATTTATCTTCATTATCATTGAAACGATGAATAATGGCAATGACTTTTCCTGTAAAATGAGATAAAGGTATATCAACACCAATAACATAGGCATCTTGATATTCTCCATCACCACCTATGATTCCTTCAATGTATCCATAGTTAATAGGGTAATATAGATTTTTATGTTGAGGGTGAAAACTGCCCATAGGACGATCAATAGTCACGGTAACTTGCATATTTATTCTATAAATGAGCGACTGATAATCGCAAATTCATCTTGACTGGCAAGATGTATCTTTTCCATTTTTTCTAAGGAATCATCAAAATCTTTCGCAACTTGTGGATCAAATGCCATAGCTGGACTTTCATAATAAGTCCATGAGTGATGATCTAAAACATGAGGAACTAAAGTTTTCACCAGCAATGCTGTTGGATATTTTCCATTTGCCAGACTGACATGAAAATCTTTACAGCTTTGAAATCCTAAACGAACATAAGTTCCAGGATTGCCTAAAATGACAATAGTATCATATCCAAGCTGATAGGCTTCTTTCATGGAGTGTTCAATCAGTCTTTTTCCATAACCCTGTTTTTGATATTCAGGTAAAATGCAGACAGGACCAAAAGTGAGAACAACTTTTTCATTTTTATTTTCATCTATAAGCTTTGCTTTGGTATACATGATATTCCCAATAATTTTTCCATCTTTTTCTAAAACAAAATCTAATTCATGAATAAAATCTTCATGATCACGGATGATATGTGCTAAATAATGTTCATAACATCCAGGCATATAAACGTTATAAAAGGATTGCCTGATAACATTTTCTACTGTCATATAATCTTTTTTCTCTTCATAACGAATGGTAATCATTTGTTTCTTTCCTCTCTTAGTTGATTTATTTTTTTGACAATGATGTAGCTACAACAGATGATAATAGCTCCAATCAGTGCAATACCACTGTATATTGGCATCAGATATGAGAGCACATAATCATCTCCACCTACAATAAGAAATGATAAAATATAAGATAAAAAATAAGAGTTCAAGATAAACAACCCTATAAAAGATCCAATCCCAATGACGATAACTTTTTCACTTTTTAAAATACTAATATCCTTTTTATATTATAGTACTTTGACGAATGCTAAAGTACCTTCTTGATTATAATCTGGCTGATATGTAAAACCATCAATATTGAGTGTTTTCAATTCATCTAATGTACAAATTTCATTTAAGACCATCTGATTTAACATCTGACCACGGGCTTTTTTAATAATCATGGCGTTTCTTTTCATTTTCCCCTGATCATTGATCATGAAATCTATAAAATAGATATGAGGATGTCTTAACATATTGGTAAATTCTTTAGATGCTAAAGAAATAATGAAATCAACTTGTTCAAAGTGTTGATATAAAGGTGTATACCAATAATCATATAAGTTAATATGATCAGGTTTCATTGTCATATCTAAACGATAAGGGGTTATCAAAGTATTGTATTTTAAAACACCATAGTACGCATCTAAAATACGTAAATGTTCTAAGAGATAATCATGATGATTTATGTAAGATGCTAATTCAAGTTGTTTAAAAACAGTTCCCTGATAAAAAGCTAAAGCAGGATGAGCAGTCTGTTCTTCATGAAAATACTGATACACTTGAGTCGCTTGTTTATAGGATATTTTCATGAGCTGACATAACTGTTCATCATTATATTGTTTTAAAATGTTTGTAAGATATTGTGTTTCTTCTGGAAATAAAGGTTCACTACCAACAAAAGGAATCTTTTGATATTTCATTGTTTTACTTGGGGCAATGACAATTTTCATAATTTCACCTCGAGATTATTATAAAGTATTTAATGTCATAGATAAAGAAATATGTTATAATCTTTGCGGGTGGTAAGATGAATACAATAGTCATAAATAAAATTTTAATGCATATGTTAGATTTTGAACATCGTAAGATTTATCATTCTACTGACTTTGTCGATATGAATGAAACATCTATTGATTATTATCGTAAGAAAGTAGAAAAAGCTTTAAATTCTCCTTCACTCAAAGAATTAACAGTTGGTTCTTTACATGAAATGATGTTAAGAAGTGACAAGATGATTGAAAGTGATGAAGAATTTATCAAACAGGCACATGAAATGACGGACAAGTTATTTGCGTTAGGTTCAGTTATAGAAGAAATGCCTAACAGTAATGTTCTGTTTGTGGATTGTTATAAAAATGGGGAAAGATATGTAGCAGCCTTAAAGCTCAACTATCGTTATATTCCTATGAGTGTGATTGATGAAGAAAACATTCGTATTACCAAAAAACAGGTTTTACCAACAATGGGTTCTCCTGTGGATGAAGCGATTGTTGTGAATGTGGATGCTAAAAAATTATTTTTAATTGAAAAGAAATATATGATTGATGGAAGAATGGATTTCTATTTGAATGCACAGTGGATTAAAGGTGAAGAAAAGTTGACGGATAAACAAAAAATGTCAACAATGAAAAAAGTTGTGAAAAAGATGGATGATATTTATAATGTCAATGATGGAAAAGCTTTACCTTTAATGAAGCATGAAATTCAGGAAAGAATTGATACAAATCAACCTGTTAAACCATTAGAAATTGTGAAAAAAGTATTGGAATCTGATGGTCAGGCACAGGAAGAAAGTGAAATCATGATGAAAGATTTAGGCATTGATGAAGAAGATCGTATTGAAAGCTTATCTTTAACATCAATGGATAAATGTAAGCTAGTGTTAGATGATGATATTGAAATTAGCTTACCAATAGAAGAATACTTATCTGGAGATAAGGTAGAAAAAGTGAAACAGAAAGATGGAACATATTCTATTTTATTGAAAGATGTCAGTGAAGTTATTGTCAAATAATATTCAAACAAGAAGTATGATTTGAAGATAGAAGAAGCATTTTTGAGTCATACTTTTTCATTGATAAAAGGTGAGTACATGTCGTTATAGTTACATTTTTCAATATATTCATAATCTTAAGAAATGGGCATAATAAAATAGAGGCTGTGATAGGATGATTAGTTATGCACCATTATTTAAGACAATGAAGGAAAAATCTATAACAACATATGCCCTTATCCATCAATATGGAATTAATTCAAGAACAATCCATAATATTAAACATGGAAAGGGTATTTCAACATATACTTTAGAAAAAATATGTGAAGCATTAGATTGTACACCTAATGACGTTATTGAATTTATCAAAGAGGCAGAATAATCTGTCTTTTTTTATATTCAATATATGTAGAAAACATCATAGAAAATAGGAGATAGAAGCTCATTGAAAATCCTCATTTGACAAATAATGGGTGCTTTTTTAAGCGTTTTCATGTATAATAAAAACTATGAAAGGGGTTTTAATATGGCACAATTGGATAACTTTTTGATACAACTTTTCCATGAGGGAAATTGTTTAGAGATGTATAGAGTTTTTGGTGCGCATTTTGAGGAATTAGATGGACAAAAGGGTGTAAGATTTACCGTTTATGCTCCAAATGCAAGAAGTGTGCAGGTTGTTGGTGATTTTAATCAATGGAATGGTGAAAATCATTATATGGAAAAATATACTGATGGGGGTATTTATACTTTATTTATTCCAAAAATCAAACAATATGATACATATAAATATCGTATTGAAACACCCAATGGATCTTGGGTTGATCGTGCAGATCCATATGCTTTCTTTAGTGAATTAAGACCGGGAACAGCGTCTAAAGTTTATAAAATTGATGGCTTTAGATGGGCTGATAAACGCTGGTTAAATAAACGTACAAAGAATTTTGATAGAGTTTTAAATATCTATGAAGCCAATATTGGTTCATGGAAAATGAAAAAGGATTTTACAGATGAAGAAGATGGTGAATATTACAGCTATGAAGAAATGATTGATCAGATCATTCCTTATGTTGTAGAAAATGGTTTTTCACATATTGAACTGATGCCATTGACTGAATTCCCATTTGATGGTTCATGGGGATATCAGGCAACAGGTTATTTTAGTGCAACAAGCCGTTATGGAAATCCAAAACAGTTAATGGCATTTATTAATGCCTGCCATAAAAATAACATTGGTGTCATTATGGATTTTGTTCCAGCACACTTTGTAAAAGATGGACATGGGTTACATCAGTTTGATGGTGGTTTTGTTTATGAATATCCTGATATTAATTTAAGATATACGGAGTGGGATAGCTGTTATTTTGATTTAGGAAGAGAAGAAGTTCGTAGTTTCTTAATGTCTTCTGTTCATTTCTGGGCAAATTACTTCCATGTTGATGGTATTCGTTTTGATGCGATCAGTAATTTGATTTACTGGAAAGGAAATAAGGAACGTGGCGTTAATGATGGCGCTATTGAATTCATGAAACGTATGAATTCACATATGAATGGATTATTCCCAGGTGTCATGTTGATTGCGGAAGATTCAACAGATTATCCAAATGTTACAACAGCTCCACAATCTGGAGGATTAGGATTTGATTATAAATGGGATTTAGGTTGGATGAATGATACATTGGCTTATTTTAAAAAGGATCCAATTTATCGACAATATCCAGATGTCCATAATAAACTTACATTCTCTATGATGTACTTCTATCGTGAAAATTATATTTTACCATTCTCACATGATGAAGTGGTTCATAGTAAAGGAACAATTCTAGATAAAATGTGGGGAAATAATGACCAGAAGTTTGCGCAATGTAAGTCTTTGTATTTATATATGATGACACATCCTGGTAAGAAATTGAACTTTATGGGAAATGAGCTGGCTGAATATAAAGAATGGGATGAAAAGAAAGCTTTAGGATGGGTATTATTGAAATTCCCACAACATGATTCTTTCCATAGATATTTTCATGACTTAAATCATCTGATTTTAAAACATCCTGCTTTATATCAGTATGATTATTATCCAGAAGGATTTGAATGGCTCGTTGTTGATGATATGAAACAAAGTGTCTTTGCTTATGCACGTTATGCACCAGATGGGGAAGTGCTTGTCTGCGTGATGAACTTTGTAGGAAATACACATCATGGTTATCGTATTCCAGTTCCCGTAGCAGGAACTTATAAAGAGATTATTAATACGGATACAGACTACTATACAGGAAGCAATTTCACGAATAAACGTGCTATCAAATCACAAAAAATACACGCTGTCAACAAAGAAAATTCAATTTTGGTTGACATTGCACCATTTTCGAGTATGATATTTGAATTGAAGAGAAAATAGTTGAGGGAGACGAGATATGTTTAAGACAAAAGAAGAATTTAAATATGAGTTTTCAAGAAGAATTATTGAATCTTACGGACGTACAGTAGAAGAATCACACATTACAGAAAAGTTCATGACACTTGAAAGAATGGTTCGTGATTATGCATCTGTCAATTGGGCTATGACAAAAATGGCTACAAGAACAAATTACCAAAAACAAGTTCATTACTTCTCTATGGAGTTTTTGATTGGACGTTTATTGGTAAACAATATGATGAATTTAGGTATTTATGAGATTGCCAAAGAAGGATTAGCAGATTATGGAATTAATATCCATGATTTGGAAGAATTAGAATCTGATGCAGGACTTGGAAATGGTGGTTTAGGAAGACTTGCTGCCTGCTTCATGGATTCATTAGCTTCACTTTCTTATCCAGCATTTGGAAATACAATTCGTTATGAATATGGTTTATTTAAACAGAAAATTGAAAATGGATATCAAGTTGAAGTTCCTGATCAATGGTTAAAATTAGGAAATATGTGGGAAGTGAGAAAACCTAAACATGCTGTTGATGTTAAATTCTGGGGACATGTTGTATGGAATGAAGAAACTGGTAAATGGGATCATGTTGATGCTGAATGTGTCAAGGCTGTTCCTTATGATATGCCAATTGTTGGTAATGATACAACTGTCACAAATACACTCCGTTTATGGTCTTCAGAACCAAGTGATGAAATTCCATCTAATAAAGATTTTAGACAATATGCTCAAGAAGTCAGAGATATCTGTCAGACATTATATCCTGATGATTCAACACTTGCTGGTCGTACATTACGTTTAAAACAACAATATTTCTTTGTATCAGCAGGATTACGTGCTATTATTAAAAATCATTTAAGAGTTTATCCATCATTATCTAATTTCCATGAAAAGAATGTTATTCAGTTAAATGATACACATCCAGTATTGGTGATTCCTGAATTGATGAGAATCCTAATTGATGAATATGATATGGATTGGGATGAAGCATGGCATATTACAACACAAACATGTGCCTATACAAATCATACAATCTTATCAGAAGCCTTGGAAAAATGGCCAATTTCAACAATGCAGGCATTACTTCCAAGAGTTTATCAGATTATCGAAGAAATCAATAGAAGATTTATTGGATATGTGAAACATATCAGTGATAACGATGAAGATTTATTAAATCGTGTTATGATTTTAAAAGATGGACAAGTACATATGGCTCATCTTGCAATTGTAGGAAGTTTTAGTGTTAATGGTGTTGCTAGACTTCATACACAAATTTTAATGGAACAGGAAATGAAAGATTTCTATTTCTTATATCCAAAGAAATTCAACAATAAAACAAATGGTATTACACATCGTAGATGGTTAGCTTATTCAAATCCTGAATTATCATCATTATTAAATGAAACAATTGGAAATGATTGGATTAAACATCCAGAAGAATTAGAAAAACTCATGGATTATGTTGATGATTCTATTGTTCAAGGTAAATTCTACAATGTCAAACAACAAAGAAAACAAGTTTTAGCTGATTATATTTATAAACACAATGGTATTAAAGTTGATGTCAATAGTATTTTTGATATTCAAGTCAAAAGATTACATGCTTATAAACGTCAATTATTAAATATCATGCACGTGATTTATTTATATCAGCAAATGAAGATGAATCCTGAATTTAAGATTTATCCAAGAACATTTATCTTTGGTGCAAAAGCAGCTCCTGCTTACTATTTTGCAAAGAAAGTTATCAAATTAATTAATAGTGTTGCAGATGTTGTGAATAATGATCCTGAAACAAATCCATATTTAAAAGTTGCCTTTATTGAAAACTATGGTGTCACAATTGCTGAAAAGATTATGCCGGCTGCAGATGTTTCTGAACAGATTTCAACAGCTGGTAAAGAAGCAAGTGGTACAGGTAATATGAAATTTATGATGAATGGTGCTGTCACAGTAGGAACACTTGACGGTGCTAATGTGGAAATTGCTGAACGTGTTGGTGATGACAATGTAATTATCTTTGGATTAAAAGATAATGAAATTAATGAATTAAGATGGAATGGTCAATATAACGCATGGGATTATTATAATAATGATCCACGTATTAAACATGTTGTTGACTCATTAGTTGATGGAACATTCCATGAATCACGTGAAGAATTCAGAATGATCTTTGATGAATTGATGAATCGTAATGATGAATACTTCTTATTTGCCGATTTTGAAGCTTACTTAAAAGCTCAGGCAAAAGTAGATAAATTATATCGTGATCGTTCAAGATGGTCTAAAATGTGTCTTGTCAATATCGCAAAATCTGGATATTTCTCATCAGATCGTACAATTGAAGAATACGTTAAGGATATCTGGAAATTAGATAGAGTGAAAAGATAAAAAAATGGAAACCAATGAGAATTAGATCTCATTGGTTTTTTTACGCATTTAAAATTGAAAATAGGGAATAATAGTTATTTATAAAGAGTCTTGATGGATAGAATATCTTTGTTGATATTTTTTTATTAAGATTTTTTAACAAAAGCTGATAAAATCAAATCTTTTTTTGTAAAATTCATGTTTACATTATGTAAAGATTATGTTAAGTTTGTTTTGTGTGTAAATAGGAGGAAGAGATGGAACTGACAAACATATTCTCTATGCTAGGTGGGTTAGCTTTATTCCTTTATGGGATGACCATGATGTCAAATGGTTTAGAGCTGGCTGCCGGGAATAAGATGAAGTCAATTTTGGAAAAATTGACAACAAATCGTTTTTTAGGAACGCTGGTAGGAGCTTTAACCACAGCAATCATGCAATCATCTTCTGCCACAACTGTTATGGCAGTAGGATTTGTCAATGCAGGACTTATGCAATTGAAAAATGCTGTATGGGTCATCATGGGTGCCAATATTGGGACAACAATTACAGGACAGTTGATTGCCTTGGATATTACAGCTTTAGCACCTATTATTGCTTTTATTGGGGTTGTGTTGATTGCCTTTTTCAAAAGCAAGAAACTTGATGCAATTGGTGAAATTATTGCTGGTTTAGGTATTTTATTTATGGGAATGGAAATGATGTCTGGTGCTATGGCACCGTTAAGAAGTTCACCAGAATTTGCGAATATTGTCGCAAACTTTGAAAATCCATTGATTGGTATTTTGGTGGGTGCAGTCTTTACTGCCATCATTCAGTCATCATCAGCGTCAGTAGGTATTTTACAGGCGTTAGCGATGAGTGGTGTTATTACATTACCATCTGCCATTTATGTTTTATTTGGACAAAATATTGGAACATGTATTACGGCTGTATTGGCTTCCATTGGTGCTAATCGCAATGCAAAACGTACAACCATTATTCATTTATCATTTAATATTATAGGAACAATTATCTTTGTTATTATTAGTATGCTGACACCATTTGCTGCGTTTATGGAGTCATTGACACCAGGTAATGTCGTGTCACAAATTGCCAATGTACATACAGTATTTAATGTTGTGACAACAATCATCTTGTTGCCAATTGGAACAAAACTGGTAGATTTATCATTCATTATTTTACCAGAAAAGCCAGAATTGGAAGGAAAGATGCAGTTAAAATACTTAGACTTTGGTATCTTTACAAACGACTATCATATTGGAACAAGTGCTATTGCGAATACGCAGTTGTTCAATGAAACACAGAACATGCTAGATGTTGCAATAGACAATGTTCGTAAATCATTTGAACTTTTGATAGAGTTCAAGGAAGACAAATATGAAAAGCTACAAAAGAATGAAGAATATATTAACTATTTGAATAAAAATATCGTAGACTTTACAACAAATGCGATTTCAACAGAATTTCCAGTAGAAGGATCACAGGCTATTGGTTTATTCATGAAGATATCATCAGACATTGAAAGAATTGGAGATCATGCGGTGAATATAGC
>NZ_NFLD01000044.1:0-15071 GCF_002160725.1 Massilimicrobiota sp. An142
TGAATATTTCACTTTAAAAATCGAATAGTATTACTTGTTTGATGTCGTCATCACACCTGTGTGATGACGATTTTTCTTTTATTTTTGTTTTTCTTTGTAAGCACTAAATAATAAAGTCTATTTGTAAAGTTGATTGAATTGATAAGATAGATCCTATAATTTAACGGGAGGATTTAAATAAATCTTTCAGTTTTATTTTTATATAAAATAGATTTAACTATAACCTTACTGTAAAATCAGAATTTCATTATTGATCAGATTCATCGGAATAACTGGTCAGAATAATCAGAATGTTAGGAACAATATTGGTTGATTAGGAATATCGGAATAATTGGTCAACTTGAGCAGAATGTATATGACGGGTGGCGAGAGCCACTCTGTTCGCTATATGAGAGCCACCACCAAACCGCTAGTTAGAGCCACATCGTCCGATAAGAGAGCCAGTCCATACAGACTGGCTTCTTAGCTATTTGAGTTTTGAATATTCTTCTCTCATGGAAGTACCTTCCAGTAATATTTTATAAGAACTATTGATGATTCGATCTAATATTGCATCGGCTATCGGTCCACCACCAAGTTTTTGATACCATCCTTCAGGTGTCCATTGGCTGCAAAGTATCGTTGATTTTTTATTACATCTCAATTCCATGATTTCTAGAATGCTGTTGACTTCTGTTTCATTTACTGATGATAATAAAAATTCATCGATGATAAGTAGATCAAGTTTTCCCAACTGCTTCATCATCTTGCGATATGTTCCTTGAATTCTGGCTGTTTCTAAATCCATAAGCAGTTCTGGCAAACGAATATATTTTACACGTTTTCTTGAACGACATGCATGGACACCTAATGCATTTGAAATCCAGGTCTTCCCATAATGTAAAGCTTTACATTATGGAAATTATGTAAAGTTAGAAATAATGTAAAGTAAGTTCTAATAAGCACGTTTTTATACCGTTTCTTATTGATTTACTTTACATTATTTTTTTATGTTCGGATAATATTTCTGTAGATATATTCACAGAAAGGAGCGTTAAATTATGCATAATAACGATTTAACAATCAAGGCTTGCATTGAAAAAATATTGGAGACAATGCACGATCTTGGTTATAGTAAGGGAAATATTGAAGCATATGAACATAGCTATAATACTTTCCTTAAGTTTTGTAGTCAAAATAATTACACATATTTCAGAGAGGAGATTGCATTAGAATTTTTAAAACAAACATATGGTTTGGAATTAAAATGTCTTGTGTATGATAATGTGAATACAAAGCATTATCGATGGAGACTTAGACACTTACGTGTTCTAAGCGAATATAGCCGAAACCAGATATTTATCTCCAAGTTTTCTAAGTTTCATAAACCTGTAGAAAAGGATGATTATTGGAATAAGCTATATACATTGTTCATGAATCATTTAAAAAATAATTGTGATTACGCAGATTCCACAATCAGAAGCAAAGAACTTACAATTCGTACTACGATGAACTTTTTGATTCAGTTGGATATTCATTCCCTTGATGAAATCAGTCCTAAAATAATCAATAAAATTATTTCCAAGTTTATTCATGAATCTTCAAAATCAGTCACTTATCGAATAAGACATCTCAAACAGTTTTTCACATTTTGTTTTGATAATAATCTATGCAGAAATGATATTTCTTCGATAATACCACATGTCACTATACCACATGCGGCTTATTTGCCAACAAGCTGGAGTGCTGATGAAGCCAGGCAATTGCTTGATTCTATCGATAGAACCAGTTCAACCGGCAAAAGAGATTATGCAATACTGCTTATTGCATGTCGTCTTGGATTACGCGCCTGTGATATTTGTAGATTGCAGCTTGAAGATTTCAACTGGGAAACCAAGGAAATCCATCTGATTCAAAAGAAAACACAGAATGCCATCGTATTACCTCTTCTTAATGATATTGGTTGGGCTGTGATTGATTACATAAAAAATGGAAGGCCTAAAACAAGAGATTCACATCTATTTATTAGAGCCATCCCTCCTTATAATGCATTGGCAGGATCATCTGCAATAGAGAACATATTTACTTTTAGAATCCATAATGCAGGATTGCGAATCCCAAGAGGGAAAAACTGTGGTATTCATTCATTAAGACATACTTTAGGCAGCATTCTTCTTGAAAAAGAAACACCATTGCCGATTATCAGTCAAATATTGGGGCATCAATCAATTAAATCAACTTCGACATATCTTAGACTAAACATGAAAGGTCTGGCAGAATGTCCTATCGATCCAGATAAGGTATTTAACAATGAAATATGAATATGGAAGTGTATTGGCTCCCATTATTAAATCATTTCTAGATATGAAACATGGACTAGGATTCAAGTATGAAAGTGAATGTAAATTGCTTAGAAGAGTTGATCAATCAGCATTGATTCATGAATTAGATGATGTTGTCCTGACAAAGGAATTCGTCAACGACTTTATAAAAAAGCATGCCAATGAAAAAGATATTAACATTACCTCACGTGTTACAATCATTCGTGAACTTGCGAAATATATGAACAGTCAAGGATACAAGGCATATATAGTACCACCATTACCTCGAGGAAGCTATCATTCAACATTTGTTCCTTATATATTTACAAACGAAGAATTAAGGAAGATTTTTCTGGCTGCCGATCAATTTGCATCAACTCCATCTTTAGATAATCAGTATTATCATCAAAGAGATAAGTATCCTGTTATCTTAAGAATTCTCTATAGTACGGGTATGCGCATTGGAGAAGTTTTACAATTAAAAATAAAAGATATCAATTTTGAAACAAATGCTTTCATGATTCAGGAAGCCAAGAACAATAAAGATAGGATAATACCAGTTCATCCCGTAACGATGAAATATCTAAAAGATTACATCACCAAAAAATGCATATTCGATAATGAACAATATATTTTTACTAATAGAGATCATCTACCTATAACGACACGAACTGTTTATGGCATTTTCAGAAAGATATTGCATATTGCCTGTATTCCTCATGGTGGAAAAGGTAAAGGCCCTACAGTTCATTCATTTCGTCATACTTTTTGTGTTCATAGATTAAGGGATTGGGTGATATGTGGAAGAAATATATCGGCTCTATTTCCATATCTTTGTGCCTATATGGGGCATGCAGATACAAGATGTACAGAATATTATTTAAGACTTACAGCCGAGCTGTATCCAGATATCGTTATAAAGTCGGAAAAATATTTTAATGAAGGAGCTGATAGAGATGAATGATACAAAAAACTTTCAGTATTATATCAGTAAATATTTTACTACATACTTGCATGCAGAAAGAAACATGAGCACTCATACAATTGCATCTTATGCAGATACCTTTAAGCTGTTTTTGAAATATTTTGAAAATGTACTTCAAAAAAGAACTGATAAAATAACGTTGGATGACATTACCAGAGAAAATATTATAAATTTCCTTGACTGGCTAGAAAATGAGCGTCATGTGAACATTTCATCAAGAAATGTTCGATTATCTGCAGTTCATTCGTTTGTCAGATATATTCAGCCAGAAGATCCTGAACATGTTTTTGAATATAAGAAAATATTAAACATCAAAAACAAGAAATACAAAACAGCAGATATTCCTTATCTTAGTGTCAAACAAATCAAAGCCATTATTAACGCAGCAGATACTACAACACAGCAAGGATTCAGGGATAAAGTTCTATTAACAGTATTGTATGATACTGCAGCTCGTGCTGATGAGCTTATACATTTGACCTTGAATGATGTAAGGTTGGATAAGCCAGCAACTATAACATTGACAGGTAAAGGCAATAAAGTAAGAATCGTTCCAATTATGGGAAATACAGTTGAATTATTACAAAAATATATAAGTTTACTAAATAGCAGTTCCAAATATCAACCATATCAAAGATATCTTTTCACAAACAGAAGTCATAATATCCTAACTCGTGCAGGGATAGGATATATCATTGAAAAATATGTCAGGATAGCTAATGAGGATGGAACAATTATTAATCTTAAAGTGCATCCACATACTTTTAGACATTCTAAAGCTGTCCATCTTCTAGAATCAGGTATTGAACTCATTTATATCAGGGATTTCTTAGGGCACTCGAGTGTTAAGACAACAGAAATATATGCAAAAGTATGTACAAAAAACAAGAGAGAAGCTCTTGAAAAGGCATATGAAAATATTACAGATACCTGCTATCCTGATTGGAATGATGATAAAAATCTAATGAACTGGTTAAATGAGCTAAGCAGTATAAATAAATAAAAAATAATGTAAAGTAAATCAATAAGAAACGGTATAAAAACGTGCTTATTTGAACTTACTTTACATTATTTCTAACTTTACATAATTTCCACATCCTGACGCTCCAGCTATTACGACATTAAGCCCTTCTTCAATATATTGATTGGTTGACAGTTCTTCTATCAATGCCTTATCGATTTTTCTTTCGGGTTTATAATTGATTCGTTCCAGACATGCTGTAGAATCATAAAAGTTTGCATTTCTGATATTTCTTTCAATCGTATGATTCACTCTTGAATCATATTCTAAATCTACCAGTAACGTAAGTCTGTCATCAAAACTCATTTTCTGGTACTCGGGTTTCCCTTTTTGATCTTGATATGCCTCTGCAAATTTAGACAATTTCATTTTCTTTAATTTCTCTATTGTTTGCTCACTCATTTTTTGTTTCCTCCATAATATTCTTCGCCACGCACATATGCATGGCTTGTATCAACTTCAACCTGTTTTCTATTTTTATTATTTTTATATTCTATATCTTGACCAGATTCTAAAATCAATCTAATATTTTTAAATGAAGGTTGTGTAATGTGTTCAAGCGCCAACTGACATGCATTTTCCAACCTTTCCGCACTGTATTTATCTGAAAGTTTCAGTAATGATATACAACTTTTATAAGACTGCTCCTCAACCTTATATCTACTGATAAGTCTATGAATGACTTCGTAAGTGTTTTTTCCAATCCCTTTTGCCCATTTTTCAAATCTTTCTTTATTCCATTCAAATAGCTTATGGTTTTCGGGCATATGATCATTGTTGGTTGAATATTGATTGGCACGACCATGAAGTCTTGCATGACTGCATATGCGTGTTCCTTTATAATAAATCTCGACAATGCTATTTGTCTGTCTGACTTCGACTCTCTTACCAACATACTCATAAGGAACAGAGTAGTTCATCTTATTAACCTGAATGTGATAGTTCATCTGGACTGTTGCCATTTTCCATTCGCTCAGTTCAAATGGTTCAGGTGGTAAAGGCATCATGAATTCTTTTTCTTCCTCTTCATATACACTCTTGCGTGATCCTTGTCTTTTTTGGAACGGGTTGTTGTTAAATTTATCCAGTTCTATGGAAATCGCCTTATTAAGAGAATAAAAGCTGAAGAATTTTCTGTTGCGTAATCTGCCTATAATATAATTGGTGACATTACCAACAGTTCCTTCGACCGCAGCCTTGTCTTTAGGCTTTTTTACTCTTGCAGGTACAATAGATGTATCATAATAATCTGCCATTTCCTGATATACTTTATTGATCACAGGGTCTTCATACTTTTTATGATGAGTCACACCTGTTTTTAAATTATCAGGTACTAAAAGCCTAGTCACACCATCAAAATAATTATACATTTGAATATGACATTGAATCCATTCCTCCTGTTTCATACTTTTACACGCATAAACATATGTATACATACTGAATGGTAAAGTTGCAACAAAAAGATATGCTTTTGTGACTTCACCTGTTAATCGATCATATACATTCATGGTGCTGCCACACCAGTCCACCATGACTCTATCACCAGGTTTATGATTAATGTGCATGGTCAATTTATGCTTCTTAACATAGTCATTGTACAGCTTATTGAATTGAGTGCGATGATAATAGGGAAGTTTTGCATCGGTACATGACATAACATATTCTTCCCATAATCCTTTAAGAGTTGTACCAGGTTTTAAAAGTTCCTTATGGACATATTCAAAATCTGGTATCTGTTGAACAGGAACATACTTTTTTTCAGGGAACAAAAGTTCATCAAGAGAGCTATCATCCATTGTTTGAAACTGAACCCAGCTCAACCCAGTCTGATCGGCAGCTTTAAACACTTTACTAACAGTATTGCGTGACAAATGTAACGAGGAAGCAATCGATCTTTGGCTTTCGCCTTTAAATCTCCTTTCTAAAATTCTTTTGATTTCTTGCATAAAAAACACCTCCTATAAGTTTGCAAGGTAGATAAAAATATCTACAAATTAATATTACAACTTATAGAAGGTGTTTTCGATTATTTAATTTTATTATCAAGTGGCTCTCATAGCGAAATAGGTGGCTCCGAAAAACGGACAGGGTGGCTCTCAACAGTGATCAGCATGGCTCTGTTGCACCGAAATATTCAAGCAGAATAATCAATAGCAGATGCCATACTTGATAGAATAGTAACGTCTTCATATACTATTCATATAAAGGGTGACAAATCAATGAGAATACAAAAAAGGGTTAATAAAAAGATGCCACTATGGTCAAATCTATAATGACTATTTTATCATCACACTAGTGTGATGACGTCATCAAAAGAGTGAAACAGTGTCATCTTTTCAGTGAGATACTCAAAATTCTTACTTATATTCAAGTAGAATTTGATTGCCTATATAATGAGTAACAAATTATGTTTTATTAAAATTGATAATTAATTTAATTTTAAATTTTTGTTCTTTTGAAATATCAATTATACAATGATATTGAGATAATATAGAATATAAATTATTTTTAAATTCTTCTAAATTTAAATTAACATATGGAATAATACATTGAATAATAAGATTATTTGCTATCATTTTTGACTTTATTGCTATAATTTTATATTCATCTTTTTCTATGAATTGGATTTGTTTTTCACTAATATCTAATATATAATTAAAAAAATAGAATTGAGTATTAAAATCTATGATGTTAATTTTTTCATCCTCAATTGTAGTTATGCATTCAATATGATTGCTTTTAAAACTATTTAATCGCATATTTAATAAATAATTAAGAACAATAGAATTTGAATAAATTGAATTAAATTCTTTATATGTTTTATCCATAAGTGCATTTAGCTCTATTTTAGCACATTCAAGATCTTTATTGTTTAACAAGCGATAAATATCAGAGTATGAATGAATAAGATCATGTAAAAAATTAAAGTTATATAAATAGTGTTGACTCATCAAACTGAATTTTTGATCCAACGCTTCAGATTTATACTTTTCAATTTTAAGATCTGTTTCGACTTTGTGAGTATTAATTATCATAATAAAAATAACAATGGTCAGTAAATAGGATACTATACATAGAATTATTATAATTCTATATTGTCGAGGATAATCTTTAAATACATGGAGATGTTGATCTTCTGCAATCATCAATAATATTGTAATTACGGGTACAATAAATATTAACCAGCTATACTTAGGAAGGTTATTGAATTTAATGTATTTTGATATTTTAATATAAGATACTGTAAAAACGCAAAGCATAATAAAAGAAATAATTAAGCCTAATAAATGTGAATATGTTAAAATGTTTGAAGGTATTGAGAAATTGAATACATTGCTTAAAATAAATCCAACCAAAATTTCTGAAAAAATTTGAAATGTAAAAAAAGGAATCAATACAAAACAATGTGTAAGAAGGCGCCCCGTATATTGAATAAAAATATAAAATGTATAGATGATTAAAACAAATAGTGCTTTATTAGAATTAATACCATTGATATTTTGTAAACAAATTGAAAAATAGGTCAATATAAAAATAATATATTTAATGTTATGATTATATCTTAATGTTAGAAAATTATGGGCAAGATAGTTGAATAATGATAGAGATAATAAGTCAAATATGAATATCAAAATCACTTTAAAAAACTCCTTGTAAATATTTTGTGAATTCTATTTCTAAAGTATGTTTACAATTTCTAGACAATGGAATAGTTTCATCAGTTATAAGATATATTTCATTTTTCCCAAATGCACTTATATGTTCTAAATTAACTATAAATGACTGATGTGAATATGAAAATCCATATTTATGTAACTTTTGATACCAATACTTTAAGGTGTAAGGAGTAGGATATATTTCGGTAGTGAGAGTATGAATGTATGTTTTTCTATTAAGAACTTCAACATATAGTATATCATTGTAATGTATTTTTTTATTAGCAATTTTCTCATCGTAAAAACCAAGATACTTTTTTAAATATTTTTCAACAATATTTTCCATTTCAATATTAAAAATTTCTTGAGAAATAGGCTTTAAAAAATATCTATCTGCATGTATTTTATATCCTTCAATTGCATATTTAGAGTAATTTGATACTATGATAATTCGACATTCATGATATATATTATTTAACTTTAAACCAATATCTATTCCATTTGTATTTTTTATTTGAATGTCTAAAAAAAGAATATCATAATCTTTAATAATATTAAAAAGTTCTTGAGTAGATGTACATATTTTTATTATATAATCTAAATTTTTTTGATTAAAGTAATGGTTAATGCATGTTAATAATTGTTTAATGTCATTTTTATCATCATCGTAAATAAGTATCTTCATAACAGTACACCCCTTTATTATGATTAAATAATAACAAATTATTTAAAAATATAAAATAGTATTTAGGAATGTTTAGAAAAATATACCTCTAAAATCATGTTTACAATACTGAATATGGTAGCAAAATACATGATGTTAAATATGAAATTGTTAAAATTTAGATAAATAATAATTGAGATTGCAAGGAAGATTGAAATGAGAAGAAAAAGTAAAAAACGACAATTATATCAATTAAGATTATTGCTATTATAGGGATTATTATAAATTTATGGTTAATTCTATGAGTTTATCAGTTGAATTGTCTAAAGAGATAGATTGTACTGTGAAAGATAATTTTGAAACAATGATAGAGACTAACAAATATTCTCCTGGAATGTATGAAGATATAAATTTCATCTTTTCTGTATCCGCTCACCATGCTTTTGAATATACAGTTGATAATAATTACATTAAAAAATAAAGCATATATATTTATAGCATGTTTTACATTGAACAGTATGAAGATAATGGAAATTCTATCAATGGATATTTAGATTATATGAAAGTAACAATGAAGAAAAATGGTAATCAATATAAATTAGACAAAGTCTGGACACCTAACGATGGAGATCAATATCAAACATCATTATTAAAAGAATTCCCTATTAATACATGGAGTCGAATATTGTTGACGGGAGATAGATATAGACTTAAATTGGTTAAAGAAGGTAGGCAACAATATGAAGAATATATACTGGACAACAGTAAAAAATAATTAAAATGAAAAATTAAAATTAGAACTTTTTAAATCTTATATTTGTTTATGTTTATTTATTAGCTTCCTCAATTGAGTTGTCATTAATTCAATGACCTTTAATTCATTAGATATTATAAAATTAATGAGATATGAAGTCAAAATAGATGTCAAGCATATAGTCATCAGACTAAAAAGTGCTGAGAAATTTTTCGGACTTCATAATCTTACCAAAGATGAATCATACAGTGAAGAAAATATCAAGCTTCGTATTTTCAATAATGATATTGCTTTTCAAAATACTGTACAAAAAACAAAACCTATAATATATCACTATCAGGGAAATATCAAAAAATCAAAAATGATAACAGGATTTCGTGTCCTGTATGTCCATTATATGTTTGAAATGGGAATATTGCCCAAGAATGCATCTCATAAAAGTAAGGTGCATTTTTTTTGAAGGAGGATTTAAGATACATGGATCAAATAACAAAGGAAGCAACTCTATTATGTAAAAAAAGAAGAGTCAATTGTCAAGAATAGACTGGAATCACTTATTAAGGAACAAAAGTGTGTCTACAACAAAATCAGATGTTGTAAAAATCCTGATACAAAAGAGAAACTTCAAAGAGATGTGTATAGTCTTTCCAAAGAAATTAAGGAATTACGAAAGGAGGTGAGGCTTTATGAAGGGATAGAAAATCGTTCATTGAAGATGAGAGACATTATGAAATCAATGAATGAAAGACAAAATGATACACAATTCAGCAGCTTATATAGAAATGCAGAACGATAAATGATAAAATGTAAAAAGACTATTAACAAGAAAGAGGAAACCATATAATGATATTATTTGTTGATGAAACTGAATGTGAGGATTATTTTATTGTTGCTGGTTTATTGACCGTATCTAAGTCTATGACAGATATGACCTATAAAAGATTTAAAAAAAAGATTAAGACTATGAAGTTATCTGAAAAAACTAAACAACAAATATTTTTAGAATTTAAGGGTGTTCTATTAGATAGACATTATCAGAAAATAAAGATAAAGATGTTAAAAGAACTCAATGATATGAAATACAATGTGTATTTTGCTTCATACATTAAAAAGGATAAGTCATTTAAACAGGAAGACAAAGAAAAACAGTATATCCTTCTGTTAAGTAAAATTGTTAATTCAATTGATCAGGATATATCCATCATCTTTGATACATTTAATAAACCAGACTTTGAAGACAATATAATCAATACTATAAAATTACATTCTAATGTTTTATCAATTATTCCGTGTGATTCTAGAAATGAGCCAGGATTACAGTTTGTAGATAATTTATGCAGTGTAATTAGGCTAAATAAATCAAAAAAGGAAAATGATTTCTATTCTCTTATTGAGAATAACATTATTGAAGTTTGATGAACAAACTACACAAACATTATGTTGACATAACTTAACAATAATGGTATATTTTAAGTAGAAAAAGAGTATATTCTTTATGGGTATGATTTTCTGGCGTCTCGTCGCTGGATGTGCAGATTGATGCGGAATCATACCTTTTTTCTTTAGGTAATTTAAAATAACTTGCGGTTGTGGGTTTTTGGATTATCAAAAAATAAAGAAGTTCTGATAAAAACAGAACTTCTTTATATGTATCTTAGATTTTTAATGAGAATATCATGCCTTATTCATCTTGTGATATTTTAAGTATTGTTGATATGTGTGTGACTTTTAAAGCATTCAATCTTAGTTTTAAAACAAGTATATATAAAAGCATTATTCCAAGTATAAACAGTATCATTACTAATGATTCATCAATGCCACATACATAGGTAATAAGACATTCAATTATTGGTAGTGTAAGAAAACATAGCAATATTTTGACTTGTTTTTTTAAATATAGTTGTTTCAATAATGATAATGGAATTCCTAATGAATACATGATTGAGATGTTTTTTTGGTTTTTCTTCATATTTTTCAAGATATCATAAAACAAAAAGCATATGCTCATCACAAATAATAAGATTTCTACAATGACAAAGATAATATGATAAAAATGAAATTCTTTTTGTTGAATTATCCACTCTGTAAGAATACTGTGGTAGACTGATATGTTTTTTTGATTGCTGTATTGCTCATATACCTGATCGATATCTCCATCAATGATGATTTCATAGGATAAAGTTTCACTGGTTAATAGATCATACTGAGTTGGATATTTTAAGGAATAAGGGGTGTCTTTTAATTTATTGATCATATAATCATATGAGTAATAAATCTGCATTTGATTGACATCCTTTTCTTCAATGATTTCTTTGATAATGAATGTTAGAGGGTAACTTTCTTCTTGTAACTGATAGGATAATTCAATAGTTGAACCAATTTCCTGTTGCAGAGCTTTAGCAAGCTTGTCATTGATAATAATTTCATTATCATGAACTCGTGAAGCATCAGGACATGGATAAACATTGACTTTTTTTAGTTGATGATTGATTTCTAAAGGTTGGAAAGGAATCAACAGATGGTTATTCGCTATATCTTTTAGAGAAGATGTATAATCTGTAATATATAGGCTTCGATAATTAAGGGCATCATGACCATGTTCCTGCATGAACAAAGAATAATCAATTTGTACACATACAATCTCTATAAGAATGAGACATGTTAGTATCAATGACATGATGGTCATCTTTTTATGAAATATCTTATGGAAATAATAGCGAATAGATTGTTGATTGTAATTTTGTTTTGGGGATATTTGAAGTTTATCGTTTTGTGATGATGAAATGCAATATAGTTGGTAATCTTTTATTTCATAGCAGTAATCACTATATTCCATCATCAGCTGTTTTTCATGAGATGCAACAATGACAGCACAATGGTTTGAAAGTTTTTTTAGTAAATCCAGAACAATTTTTTTATTTTCTATATCTAACGATTCAGTTGGTTCATCACAGATAATAACTTGTGGTTTTTGCATAAGAGCTCTTGCAATACCAACTCTTTGTTGCTGACCAGCAGAAAGTTCATATGGATAATGATCTTTGATTTCCTGCAAGCCTAATTGCTGCATGATTGAATCCATAGAAACATCTTCATTATATATATCTTCTAACATCTTTAAGTTTTCATATACTGTCAATTCATTAATAAGTTCATAGGTTTGAAAAATACTTGTTATATGAATATCCTTATCTATAATTCTTTGACCACTATCTATCTCTTCATAACCAGCTAAAATATTAAGTAATGTTGATTTTCCACTCCCACTTTTTCCACATAAAAGATAAAATCCACAATTTGAAAAATCAAAAGATAGGTTCTGAAAAACGATATGATTTCCAAATGATTTATGAATGTTTTGAAGTGCAAGTTGCATAATAATAAACCCCTTCTATGATGATAATGAGAGTTGCTGTAATAAAGGAAGTCAAAAGGTATGATAAAAGACTATGTGATGAAAGAAGTGGATAACCGAATTGAGCGGCAATAGTATTCATTAAATTGTAGAGAATTGTAGAGAAAATCATCTGTAAAGCAAAAGCAGTAAGTAAACTTAACCCAATAATGATTCCATAAATGATGAACGGCTGATAACCATAATGCTTATAAATATAAGTTTCTTTTCGATAACGTTTTCTATCGAAAAATAGTATTAGAATATAGATGACTGTCAATGCAAATAATCCACCACCAACAAGCAAATAGAAATAGAGAGTTTGGTGATTTTCAGTGGCCTGCTCATCAGCTAGGATGGAATCTGTATAAACAACAAATTCACTTTTATTACTGTTTAATGTTTGATTGATATTTTCAGCAATGGCTGTTTCATCCTCTTGGACATCACTGATAAAAGATACATAAAGATATTTGACTTTATCCTTGTTAGTAATATGGTGATCACTTAATAAATCTTCCATCGTTCCTTCTTGTAAAAAGATCATATAATCATCTTTGTTTTGAGCATAAGCAATGCCTACAATTTTGAATTCTTCAGATAGACCAGGGCTATTCATATTCAAGACTTCTTCCGTGCCAATGAGCTGTTCCATGCTATCTAAATGTTTTGCCTTATAAAGTTCTAAGGCAAGATTTTGTGAAATGACAACCTCTCGATTGTTTTCCGTCATTCTTCCTGCTAATAAATCTATTTGACAACCTTTAAACAGTTGATAAAACTGGACTTTGAATCCATAATCAGAAAAATGAACTAAATCAAGAACAAAACCATACTCTCCATCTTGAAATGTTTCAATATTTCGATAATCCATGTATAAAGGAATATCTTTTGGAAAAGATTGGCCACTTTCGCTTTCATACAGTTTGACATCATTTTCTAATATGGATAAACATGTTTGATAAAAATCTTTATTTTGATCTTCTGGTTTCATTGTTGATATAGCTTCTCTTATATCATCAATATACATTTCCGGATAAAATACAGAATTAAAATTCACTTGTGCTGCTTGCCAACCAAACTGGTATCCTATGACACCATTGATATTGTCCTTGACAATTTGAATATCTTGATCATCATATAAATCACCAGTTTTTGAGGACATCTGATGGTCTCGACTTTGGGTAATAATGAGATTATCATGTGTTTGCCATTTTCCATTTTGATGAATCATCTGATCTAGAGAAGGGAACAAAGATACACCAACAAAGACAAAACATCCAATCAAAAGGATAGATAATATCTTAACCAGTAAAGATACATATCTTGTCTGAATTGTCTTTATAATCATAGAAAAATGTTCTTTTATATGATGTAAAGAAATATCTTTTTTTAGGATTCTAGGTTCATCTTGATAATCGTAATTGCTATCTTCAATAATACCTTTTCCCATATGAATAACATGTCCAGTGTATTCATCTAGGAGGGCTAATTCATGAGTCACAATGATAACACCTTTTTTGAGTGAGACTTCTTTCAATAATTCCATAACAAGATGACTATTTTCATAGTCAAGAGCTGAAGTTGGTTCATCACAAATAAGATAATCACAATCTACCAGTAAAGAACGAATAATCTGTATTCTTTTTTTCTGACCTACTGATAACTTTTTAACTTTAGAGTCCATAAAATCATTTAATTCAAAATGTTTTAACATATCTATTATTTTTTTTGGATCATTATTAACCAATAACAGATTATCAAGTACACTCATGTTTTCTATGAGATTGAGATTTTGTTCGACACATTCAACAAGGCCACAGTTTTCAACTTGTCCTTCATAATCTGTATCTTTGCCAGATATGATATTTAATAGTGTTGTTTTTCCACAACCACTTGGTCCTATGATATATGTTATGCCATAATTTGGAATCATTAAATTAATATCTTTTAAAGCATGAATAACATTGTTTTTATTATGATAAACTTTTGTAATTTGAGTTAATTTCATTCTATGCACCACGCTTTCAATAATTCTATTAATATTTTATCAAAAATAGAATTATTATACTATTTATTTTGTTAAAATATAAAAATATATATTATATTTTTGTTTATGACTTATTAGCTGTATAATATATGGCTAATATGGAGAAATAAAAACTATTTTTTATTAAAAATCTAACCCTAGATAAATGTTGGTAACTATATTTAAAATATATTGATTATATGGTCTTAAATGAAAATTCATTTGTAAAGTCACTATATCTTAGCTCACACATGGAGTTCATGATCTT
>NZ_NFLD01000045.1:0-14321 GCF_002160725.1 Massilimicrobiota sp. An142
GATTCAACGAGTGCGCAAAAACAGGTATTTTTCTTACCCTTATTATTTTTGATAACTCTAACGAACATAGAAGCACCTTCTTTCTTAACTACATTATACAACAAAAGTAAAGGAAATAATATAATAAATAGATAATTATACTTAACTACAAGTAAAAAAGACACTCTTTTATTTCCAAAAAAATAAAAAAGAGCCAACTTACTAAGTTGACTCCATTGGCCCTATGAAATTTATTTCATAAGGCTTTTTTATTTATTAAATTTGATCAAATGCTTGATTTAAATCAGCAATCAGATCATCAACATTCTCTAATCCTACAGAAATACGAATTGTTCCTTGTTGCACTCCTCCAGCTAATCTTTCTTCTTCACTCATTTGAGCATGTGTTGTTGATGCAGGATGTGTGAGTAGACTTCTAGAATCAGCAAAATTTGTCACATGAGTAAAAAGTTGAATATGATTAATAACTGATTTTCCAGCTTCTAAACCACCCTTCACTCCAAAAGTAAACAATCCTCCAAAACCTTTTGGAAAATATTTCTGACATAAATCATATGATGAATGGCCTTTTAACTCAGCATAGCTTACCCATTCCACTTTTTCATGATTTTGTAAAAATTCAGCAATCTTTCTTGAATTTTCAACATGTTTATCCATACGTAAAGATAATGTTTCTAATCCAAGTAAAGTCATATATGCATTAAATGGCGACATACATCCACCTAAATCTCGCAATGTTTTCGCAACAGCTTTGGTACAAAAAGCCTCTTGTCCTAAATCGGCATAAACAATATCATGGTAAGCTTTATCAGGTGTTGTCATCAATAGGTATCTTTCATTATGCCAATCAAAACGGCCACTATCCACAATGATTCCTCCCATAACATTTCCATGTCCAGCAATATATTTTGTCGTAGAATAAACAACCAAATCAGCACCATGTTCAATAGGTCTAAATAAATAAGGCGTTGGAGTTGTATTATCTACAACAAATAATAGATGATGACGATGACAGATTTCACTAATCGCATCAAAATCTAACATATCTCCATTAGGATTACCTACAGATTCAACAAAAATCATTTTTGTTTTCTCATTAATCAATGATTCCATTGTCTTTAGATCACGAGGATTGACAAAGTGAGAAATAAATCCCATTCCTTGCATTGTTCCTGATAATGAACCAATCGTTCCCCCATATAAGTTATTGGCAGCAATAATTTCATCACCACTTTGACAAACAGTCATAATCAATCCCATGATAGCTGCTGTGCCAGAGGCAAAAGCTACCGCTCCTACACCACCATCTAAAGCAGCCATTCTTTGTTGAAGAACATCTACTGTTGGATTAGATAAACGTGAATAAAAATAGCCACCTTCTTCTAAGGCAAAAATATTTTTTGCCTGATCAGCACTATCAAATGTAAAAGCATTAGATAAATAAAGTGGTACACCTGTTGCTTTTGTTACAGGATCAGGTTTTTGTCCTGCATGTATCTGCAATGTTTCAAATTGATATTTCTTTGACATTCATATTCCCCCTTTTATGAAAGATATTGTATCACAAATAAAATACAAAAAAAAGCTATTCCATAGATAGCTCAATAATAATGATTACAAATATTTACCATATCTTCAATATATACACGACCACCAGAGATGATATCATCATCTAAATGATGTTTTGCTTTAAATGACTTCTTACAAGAATATGTTTCTCTCATTAATGGTAAGTCTTGTTTTAAACATAATTGAATGATTTTTTCCATTTCTTTGCTTTTAAAACAAAATAAGTTAAATAATGCCAGATTACGAATATGTTGACGAGATAGCTGACATATAAAATTTTCTAATTCTTTATCTTTTAAACATGGATATTCTTCAAATCCAATAACCAGAAGATCAATGTCTTCCTGAAAAGAAAAATCTGTTATTGGTTTGGCATAAGTTCGTGCATATCTTGCCATGTCTTCTGCTAAAAGTTTTGCATCTTTGCAATGCGTTGTATAAACAACTTGAACTTTCATAAAACCAGCCACCTTTCTATTTTATTATAAAAACAAAATATGAACTGAAAATAAACATGTGTCCTTATCGTTTCATAAATCAAATCATATGTTATGATGGAAGGAGGTTTATATGAATATTTTTCAAGAAGATAAAAACTGTTTTTCACCATTTTATATGTCAAATCAAACAAGACAAAGTCAACCTGTTCTTTTTGATCCACAGGAAGCTATTTCATTAGGTAATTTATTTAAAGATCTCTATATGTCTTATCAGGGATTTTCTAATTATTGTCTACAACCTGAAAATGCACGTCAACAAGCGTTACTAGAAGTTCAGATGTATTATTTTGTAGCACATGAAATCAATCTCTATTTAGATATGCATCCTCATGATGAAAAAATGATTCAATTATATGAACAATATATTCAAAAGGCAAAACAAAGCCAAGATGTATTTGAAAAGAGATATGGTCCTTTAGAAGTACAAAACACTCAAAATAAAATCCCATTTGAATGGATACAAGGTCCTTGGCCTTGGGAATATCAAAAAGATTAAGGAGGTTTAAAAATGTGGATTTATAGTAAGAAATTACAATATCCTATTTCCATTAAAAATAAAGATTTATCTATGGCCAAATTCATCATTACACAATTTGGTGGACCTAATGGTGAACTTGCTGCTTCAACACGTTATATTACACAACGTTATACAATGCCTGATGAAAAAGGAAAAGCTTTATTAACCGATATCGGTACTGAAGAACTTGGACATATGGAAATGGTATCAACAATGGTTTATCAATTAACACAGGGAGCAACAATGGAAGAAATTAAAGCTGCTGGTTTACAAAGTTATTATACTGAGCATGGCTGTGCTTTATTCCCTAATGATGCCAATGGTGTTCCATTTAATGCTATGGTCTTTTCATCAACTGGTGATCCTGTTGCTGATTTAGCGGAAGATTGTGCTGCTGAACAAAAAGCCAGAGCCGTTTATGAAAACTTGATGAACCAAACACGTGATCCTGATTTACTTGCTCCATTATCTTTCTTACGACAACGTGAAATTGTTCATTATGAAAGATTTAGAGAACTTTATGAAGAATATGTTCAAAAATATTATCAACCTGATTTTCCTTCAAAATGTTAAAAACCCGAAAAATTCGGGTTTTTACTTTGCTGAAGCATAAGCAATAAATAATCCAATAAGTGCAACAACCGTTGTAAACAGATCTCCTACAAACAGTGAACGAACACTTAAAGTGAAAATATCTAACAATGATATAAATTGCATACCCATACCTGCTTCATGTAAAGGAAGATAGATCATAGTCATTTCTCCCACGACATAACAAATAACAGTTAAAATCACACTTAAAATAGCCATTTGTGATGAATGAATTTGTGATATTTTAGTCACTGTTCCAGCAACAACCAAAGCACATATAATATAAAATAATGATGAAGTAATATGTAAAGAGTGAATCACAATTCCAAGTACTACACCACTCGCAATGGCAGTCAATAATCCTAAACCAATAACTTTACTCCATTGTGCAGAATTTAAAAACTGATCATTATTAGAACGAAAATATTTCTTTGCTTCTTGTCTTTCTTTATATTCTTTGTATTTATCCTGAAATGACATAACTTACCTCCAATTAATGAATAACATGTTTTTGATGTTTAAACATCAATAAAATATATGTACAAATAAATCCACTCACTAACCCAGCTAAATGTCCTGATAATGAAATAGATGGAATAACAAATGAAATAACCAACATCAAAATAACATTAGGTGCTAATTGTTTGAAAATATCCATATAAATATAGTGATAATGTAAAGCTAAAGCTCCTAAAGCTCCAATCAATCCAAAAATAACACCACTAATTCCACCACTTACAACATTAGCCCCATATCCAGTCAATAGATAAAAAATATAAGGCAGTCCAGTTGTCATAAAAGCAGTGACAATAATTAAAATAAGATATTTTTTAAAATCCAGTGATTTTTCAATAAACATCCCCAAACCATAAAGAGAATAACAGTTCACAGCTAAATGAAGAAAACCAAAATGAATGAAATTAGCTGTAAAAAAACGATAATATTCATGCGTTACCATTACATATACAGGATTATAACCACCAAAAAATAGGCCCTCATAAGCTGTCATTTCTTCACCAAACAGAAAAAAACTTAAAATATAAACAATAATACATATACCAATCAGAGAAACTGTAATTGGAGCTTTCTTAAATTGCCATATCAACCTATTTAACATATTATTCATCCAAGAACTCATAGATAGACATTTGATCTACAAGAACTTCTTCCTCCTCCTTTACAACTTCATTTTTTTCAATAATCTGATCAAGTGTTAACAATGACAAAACATCATCATAACTCATTTTAATAGCTCCCATTTCCAACAAACGAATATTACCACCATAACGATTATCATCAAGAACCATTTGTTTAGTCCAATGATAATGAAAATTTTGAATCGTTGTAAACCATACTGCACCACTATTAATATGTGTAGCTGTAATAATTTGTATATCACTTAAACCACAAACGTAAATATTTCGATCTAAAGCATTCGTTACATTGAAATATGCAAATGGATCAACTGCACTCATGAGTAACATACGTCCATCTTTGATATATCGAGAATAAGTTTTCTTTTTATCAAACATATGATCACTTACAAAACAGATTGCATTTCCACCTAAATTCAAAAATGTTTTCAATGCATATGCATCTGTTCCCTTTGTTCCATTAGCAACCAATACTTTTTGCTCATCATAAACTTTTGTGACAATATTTTTTGTATAAGTATTTAATCTCTTTTCGAGTTCCTGTGGTCCTACAACAGATACCATATGATTTTGAGTCAAAGACATATCACCAACATAATACAAATACAAAGGTGCTCGTTTTTTTAGAGTTGTCGTTAAAACAGTAGGATAATTATCTTCATATTTTGTAGTAATGGAAATGCCCTCATTTTCAAGATTAGACAAAGCAAATAACAATTCATTAATTGTTGATAATCTTGCAATCATCTTATAAGCAATATATTCTTCAATACCTAAAATATCTATCAATGTATCTTTATTCATACCAAATAATTTAGATGGCGTTTTTTTAGTAGAACTTTTCAATTTACGTTCTACATTATACCATTCATCTTGAGAAAGAGCGGCTGTATTATCAACAACCAAATCTCCACAAAATAAAAGAACAGCCAAGCTATCTAAATTTAACTGTATTTTCATAAAACCACCTGCACTTTGCCATTATTATATCATAGTTGGATAAATCCGTCGATAAAAAAGGTATGATAATGCATCATACCCTTTGTATTTCAATTATTCAATTCCCATTTTTTCTTTAACAGCAGCTTGTGCAGCAGCTAAACGTGCTAATGGTACACGGAATGGAGAACATGAAACATATGTTAATCCTAATTTATGGCAGAATTCAACAGTGCTTGCTTCTCCACCATGTTCACCACAGATTCCAAGTTTGATATCAGGACGAGTTTTCTTACCTTTTTCAATAGCAATTCTCATTAATTCTCCGACACCTTCTTGGTCTACTTTAGCAAATGGATCTGATTCAAAGATTTGTTTACCATAGTAATCACCTAAGAATTTAGCAGCATCATCACGGCTGAATCCATAAGTCATCTGAGTTAAGTCATTTGTTCCAAAGCTAAAGAATTCAGCTTCTTCAGCAATTTTATCAGCAGTTAAAGCAGCTCTTGGGATTTCAATCATAGTACCAACTTTATATGGCAATTCTACACCAGCTTCTTTAATAATCTTATCTGCTGTATCACAAACAACTTTCTTAACATATTTTAATTCATGAACATCTCCAACAAGAGGAATCATGATTTCAGGAACAACATTTTGTCCTTCTCTATTGACTGCGATAGCTGCTTCAATAACAGCTCTTGTTTGCATTTCAGCAATTTCTGGATAAGTCACTGCCAAACGGCATCCTCTATGACCCATCATTGGGTTGAATTCTTTTAATGATTCAACACGAGCTTTTAAAGCATCAAAAGTCATACCTAAGCTTTCAGCAAGTGGACGAATTTCTTCATCAGTATGAGGTAAGAATTCATGTAAAGGTGGATCCAAGAAACGAATAGTTACTGGATAAATTTCCATAGCTTTAAACAATTCTTTAAAGTCACTTCTTTGATAAGGTAAGATTTTTTCAAGTGCTTCTCTTCTTGCTTCTTCAGTTTCAGCAGTAATCATACGTCTGAAGTTGAAAATTCTTTCTTCTTCAAAGAACATATGTTCTGTTCTACAAAGACCAATACCTTCTGCACCAAATTTACGTGCCTGTAAAGCATCTCTAGGTGTATCAGCATTTGTACGAACTTGTAATTTACGTACTTCATCTGCCCATTCCATGAATGTTTCGAAATCACCACTAATTTCTGGTTCAACAGTTTTAATTTGTTCACCATAAACATTACCAGTGCTTCCGTCTAATGACATATAATCACCTTCATGATATTGTTTACCATCAGGTGTAGTTAAAATTTTATTTTCTTCATCAATCTTTAATGAACCACATCCACAAACGCAGCAAGTTCCCATACCTCTGGCAACAACTGCAGCATGTGATGTCATACCACCACGAATTGTCAAGATACCATGAGCAATATTCATACCTTCAATATCTTCAGGTGAAGTTTCAAGACGAACTAATAAGATATCTTGAACACCATTCTTTGATGCTTCAATAACATCTTCAGCAGTAAAATAGATACGACCAGTAGCGGCACCTGGAGAAGCAGCTAAACCAGTAGCTACAACTTGTGCACAACGTAATGATACATCATCAAAGTTTGGATGTAATAATTGATCTAATTGTTTAGGTTCAACTTTTAATAAAGCTTCTTCCTTAGTAATCATACCTTCATTAACAAGATCAACAGCAATCTTTAAAGCAGCAGCAGCTGTTCTTTTACCATTACGTGTTTGAAGCATAAATAATTTACCATCTTCAATTGTAAATTCCATATCTTGCATATCTTTGTAATGATCTTCAAGGATTTTATTAATTTTTACAAATTGATCATAGCAATCTGGCATAACTTCTTTTAATGTATCAATTGTTTGAGGTGTACGAATACCAGCAACAACGTCTTCACCTTGAGCGTTCATTAAGTATTCACCATATAATTTCTTTTCACCAGTAGCAGGGTTTCTTGTAAAGGCAACACCTGTACCAGAAGTTTCTCCACGGTTACCATAAACCATTTCTTGAACGTTTACAGCTGTTCCCCAGCTTCCTGGGATATCATTTAAACGTCTATAAGTAATTGCACGATCATTATTCCATGATCTAAACACGGCTTTAATAGCTTCCATCATTTGTACTTTAGGATCTTGAGGGAAATCTACACCAGCATGTTTTTTATATTCTTCTTTATAGATTTCTACAACTTCTTTTAAATCATCAGCTGTTAAATCTGTATCAAATTCAACACCTTTTTCTTCCTTAACTTTATCAAACATATGTTCAAATGAACTTTTTGGGAATCCCATAACAACATCAGCGAACATTTGAATAAAACGACGATAGCTATCATAAACAAAACGAGGATTTTGAGTCGCTTCAGTAAATCCTTTAGCCACTTCATCGTTCATTCCTAAATTTAAAACTGTATCCATCATACCAGGCATAGAAGCTCTTGCCCCAGAACGTACAGAAACAAGTAATGGATTATGTGCATCCCCCATTGTTTTTCCTGTAATTTTTTCTAATTCAGCAAGTTTTTCATAAACTTGGTCTTCGATTTCTTTAGCAATCACTTTCCCGTCTTCATAATATCTAGTGCAGGCTTCAGTTGTGACAGTAAATCCTTGAGGTACAGGCAAACCAATATTTGTCATTTCAGCTAAGTTAGCCCCTTTACCACCAAGTAAGTTACGCATGTCTTTATTTCCTTCACTAAATAAGTAGACATATTTTTTCATATAACTTCCTCCTTTGTTACTACTTTTCATATTATACACTATGTGAGTGCTTACATTCAATAAAAAAATGACGGAATTTAAAAAAAGTGAATGAATCTTTTTTCAAAATTCATTCACTCTCTTTTAAATTTATTTGAGCCATTCGTTGTTTTTTATTCGTCCTGTGCTAATTCTATACGAACACGTCTTCCTTTAATTTTTTGATTATAACAATAGTCAAGAACCTTTTGAGCAGCCCCTGGACTTAGATTAACAAAAGTAAACTTTCTTTTGATTGTGATATCTCCAATTTCTCTTTTTGGAATATCTGCATAGCGTACAAAAAAATCAATAATATCTTTGACATTAACTTTATCCATTGAACCTACTGTCATAAAAATACGCTGTTCTTCTTTATTCATCTCATTAAGACTTTGATAATCATATCCAACTCTTTGAGAATAACACATAGCAAGTAATGCTGCAATCACATCGTTTTTCATATGCTGTGGAATATCTTTTACAATCTTTTGAAAAGGTTTCATATTTCCTTTAAGCATGATTTCCTGTACATCAAACAATAATTCTTTAACTTTTTGATCAAAGATATCTTCAATAGCCGGAATATCTAATTTTTCAATATGACTATGTGTATGTTTTTCAATAGCTTTTAAGAAATTTCTCTCACGTGATGTTACAATAGAATAGGCTTCCCCTTTTTTATTGGCACGACCAGTTCTTCCAATACGATGAATATACAATTCTTCATCTTGAGGCAATTCATAATTAATCACATGTGAAATATTGTCCACATCTATTCCTCTTGCTGCAACATCTGTCGCAACTAGATATTGAATTTGTCCAGTTTTAAATCTTCTTAACGTATTCATTCTTTGGTTTTGTGATAAATCTCCATGCATAGCTTCAACATTATAATGCTTTTGTTGCATAGCTGCGACAACTTCATCAACAGAACGCTTTGTTTTACAGAATATAATCGCATTATCCATTTCTCGAGAATCTAAAATACGGCATAGAACTTCAAAACGACGATTGACTTTCGTTTCAAAATAATATTGAGAAACCGTAGAAGCTGTCATTGTTTTGGCTTTGATTTGAATATGCTGATAATCTTCATGCATATAAAAACTTGCTATTTTCTTGATATCACTTGGCATTGTAGCTGAGAATAAAACTGTATGTCTGTCTTCAGGAACGGTTTGTAAAATCGTTTCAATATCATCAATAAATCCCATATTCAGCATTTCATCCGCTTCATCAAGAACGAGCCATTCAACACAATCTAATTTTAATGCTTTACGACGCATTAAATCTAAAACGCGTCCAGGTGTTCCAACAACAATGTCTGCACCTTTTTTTAAAGAACGAATCTGTTTTTCTATTTCACTTCCACCAAAAACACTGACAATAGATAAACTCGTATACTTACCAATACGTCGAAGTTCTTCATCAATCTGTAATGCAAGCTCACGGGTTGGTGATAATACTAAAGCTTTTACTCCATCATCCTTTTTATTAATGCAAGACAATAAAACACTTCCAAAAGCCAAAGTCTTTCCAGTTCCAGTCTGAGCCTGTCCAATAATATCCTTTCCTTCCAATAATACAGGAATAGCTTTTTCCTGAATAGGAGAAGGGAGCACATACCCCATCATTTCAATACCTTGTAAAACCTGTTTTGATAAACCTAAATCATAAAAAGTGACTTGTTGCATATATAACCTCTCTTTCATCTACATTCGCCTTGTATCCGACAAAATCAAGGCAAACGTCATACAAATCATTCAAAATAAAAGTCAGGAAAAGATTTTTCCCGACTTACTTTTTTCTTTTCTATGCGATAATATCATACTCTCTACAAAAACACAACTCTTTATTTATTTTTTTGATGTTCTAAAATATAAGGCCTTACCTGTGCTAAAAAATAAAGTGATCCCGTTACAAAAACAACACCTTCATGTAAAAATGCCTGATCAATGGCTTTATGCCAATCTTTTTCAATTTTAACAGGAAAGTTTTCTGCCAATTTTTCAACGGTTTGTGCTCGATAAAAATCAAATTCACAAACAGTAATATCATCTGTTAGTTTTAACAACATTTCCATCATAGCGTGCGTATCTTTATCTTTTAAAGCACTAAAAATAATTTTGATATGCGAATATTTTTTAGCTGACTGATAAAAAGCTTCTATACCTTCCTTATTATGAGCTCCATCAATAATAATAAGCGGATGCTGACATACAGTTTCAAAGCGCCCTGCCCAGGTTGCTTCTAATAAGCCATTTAAGAGCTGTTCATCAGTATAGGTTAAATATTCGTACTCTTTTAAATATTCCAATATTTCTATGGCTAACGCACTATTTTGGCATTGATAAATGGCCGATGTATTTAATCTTACATGATAATGACGATAATCATAGGTTAAATAATGACCATGATCTTGAATATTTTCTATATGTCTTGTTTGTATAAGTGGACTATGCAATTTGTCACATATATTCTGAAAAACATTTAAACATTCACTCTTCTTTTCACCTGTTACATAGGGAATCCCTTCTTTAACAATACCAGCTTTTGTACGTGCAATCTGTTCATATGTATTTCCTAAATATTCAACATGGTCTAAACCGATATTGGTATTGGCACAAATCATTGGATAGATAATATTTGTTGCATCCAAGTCACCACCCAATCCAACTTCAAAAACTGCAAAATCAACACGATGTTTAATAAAAAACATAATCGCAATAAAAACTTCTATTTCAAACATAGAAAGTTCATATTCCAAACATAAATCCATATAACGATTTGCATAAGCAATAATTTCATCTTCTTGAATGTGCTGATTATTAATACGCATAATTTCTAAACGTGTTACTAAAACAGGTGATGTAAAAGTTGCCACTTTATAACCTGCATTTTGTAATACAGAACGTATATAATTCGTTGTTGAACCTTTTCCATTTGTTCCACCAATATGAATAGATTTCAATAAAATTTGAGGATTCCCCATATCTTTCATAAAACGTTTGAAATTATCCAGGGCATAAACACGTTGCTTTTGACTGGCAATAAAATCATGAACTTGCTGATAATGAGTAAAACGTTTTTGAATTTGATGGCGATAAACAAGTTTTTGTTCTGCTAATTGATCTTCGAGAATTTCAAAGCCCAATTGTTTATATAAAGGCTCTAATGTTTGAGAAACAGTCACATATAAATCATCACAAGATAATTGTATAGCTTTACGTATCAAATCACTGGCAATGCCTTGATGACGATAACTTTCTAAAACGCATAAATATTTGATGTGTTGAAATTCATAAATCCCAATAACCCCTACCAGTTTCTTTTCAAAAGCTCCAATAAAAAATAGCTTCTTTTGGCGAGAAAGAGTGAGTATTTCTAATAAGGATTGCTGGTCATTATAAAAAAGTTGCGCTGCTTCTTTAATTTCATGTCCTCTTAAAATTCTTAATTCCACAATGTTCTCCTTTACAAAGAAAAAACAGCTTAAGCTGTTTTTTAAATTTTTTCAAAACGATCTACGTCTACTACAAAGACAGTTGCTCCACCAACTAAGACATCCACCATGATAGGTGTAAAAAATTCTCCCATTTCAGTAGGTGGAACCGTAGGTTCCTTTTCTACACGCTTTCTAGCATGAGCTTTTATAATCTCAAGTGCCGGATCCACTTTATCATCATTTGTTCCGATAAAGAAAGTTGTATTTCCTTTCTTTAAAAAACCACCAGATGTTGCTAACTTCGTAACAAAGAAACCACCTTCAGTCAATGCTGTCTGAACAGCATTACTATCATCATTATTTACAATTGCAATTATGAGTTTCATAGTCTGACTCCTTTCTTTCTTTTATCTTATCACTTTTTTAAGATAAGTACAATTTTTTTAATAGTCTTCTATCATTTCCCCATGTTGTCGTGGTAAGAAACGTTCTTCATAAAAACGCAAAGCATAGCTGTCTGTCATTCCTGATAAATAATCACTGACAATCAACTCACTAGGAGATTGGCGATAAGTTTCTGTCATTTTTGAAACATGAGCACATATACCCTTTTGAGGATAATGACGGTATATGAAATCATCGTATAAAATATCATATAATTCTTTCACCATTCGTGTTAATTTTTCGTTTTCTTTCAATATTGTGGGATGATGATGAATATGTGTTGAAATAAATGTAAAGAGAATTTCTAAGGCATGAAAGACTTCTTTTGAAAATTCTAAATATGGTTTATGATAACTATGAATAACCAAATCACCAATCAAACGATTAATAATGGCTTTATTATCTTTACCTAATACTTGAACCACTTCTAATGGTAAATCATCTATAGAAATAATACCTACCTTAATTGCATCTTCAATGTCTTTACCAACATATGAAATAACATCAGAAATACGAACAACACATCCTTCTAATGTCATTGGCAAAATCTTAAAAGAATAATCTTTCTCATGCCAACATTTTTCATATTCTTCCCAAAACTGTTCAATTGTTTTATGACTATCTGGTTTATATATAGGTGAAAGAATCTCACCATTATGGCATAAGATTCCATCTAAGACCTGTAAAGATACATTATATCCGATTCCATTTCTTTCTATAAACAGTAAATTTCTAACACTATTCGCATTATGCGTAAAATAGCCAAATCCTCTTTCTTCTAAACAATCATTAATAGCTTTTTCACCTACATGTCCATATGGCGCATGACCTAAATCATGTCCTAATGCAATAGCTTCAATTAAATCTAAATTCAGATTTAAACCTCTACCAATCTGTCTTGCTATACGTGATACCCACTGGACATGTAAAGAACGCTTAGTAATGTGAACATTACTAAAAAAGGATAATGCCTGTGTCTTGTCGACATAACGGCTATAACTTTTAGAATATAAAACACGATCAATATCTTCTTCAAAAGGCCAGCGAATATCAAATTCTTTGGCTTTCTTTTTTGTATTCTTCACTTTAATACAATCACTATTACATGTTGCATAAGGAGACAATCTTTCATCTGCTAATTTTGTTTCTCTTAAAGAATCATGAATAATTTGATCTTGAGCTTTCATGAAATCACATCCTTTTTCTTTTTTTATTTTTTATAGTATAATACTTATGGTGATTTGATGCAAAATAATATACAAAATAATTTAATTTCATGGTATAACCACAACCATCGCCAATTTCCATGGCGAGAAACCACGAATCCTTACTATATATGGATTAGTGAAATTATGTTACAACAAACAACAACCGAAGCAGTCATTCCCTATTATAAACGTTTTATTCAAACGTTTGATACTATTGATAAATTGGCTAGTGCCTCTTTAGAAGAAGTTTATAAATTATGGGAAGGTCTTGGTTATTATCGTCGAGCTAAACATATTCATGAAACTGCACAACTGATTTGCGAAAAATATGATGGACAGTTTCCTGACACCTATGAAGATATCTTAAAACTCAAGGGGATTGGTCCTTATACTGCTGGAGCTATTTGTTCTATTGCTTATGGATTGTCTACTCCTGCCATTGACGGCAATGTGTTAAGAATTATCTCACGATTATATGCCTTAACTGAAAATATTGCTTTACCAAAAGCTCAAAAGAATATTTTTCATATTGTGAACGATTTATTGATTGGTTATGATGCTTCTGCCTTTAATCAAGGTTTAATGGATCTTGGTGCCACTATTTGTCGTCCTTTAAATCCACAATGTGAAATTTGTCCTATTGCCCCCTTTTGTAAAGCCAGACAATCTGGACAACAGAAAGTATTACCTATTTCTATAAAAAATATCAAACATAAAGAACTCAATTACATAACTGGCATTATTACTTATCAAAATCAATATGTCATGATTCAAAATCCTGCCGGATTATTAGAAAATTTATATGGTTTTATTCAATACGAGTTGGAAAGCCCCTATCGCTTTATTGAAGAATTTGAAAAACAGTATCATATATCATTATCTCTTGTTTCATATCATGGTCAGGTTAAACATGTTTTTACGCATCGTACATGGCATATGCATATCTATCATTTTACAATTTCCAAACCATTGTCATCATTATATAGTTTAAATGATATTTCACAGCTTCCTGTTTCAACGGCACATTTAAAAGTTTTAAAGCATTATTTAAAAACAATCGAATAATAGAGTAGAGGGAAGAAATTAATCTTCGCCCCTCTCATTGCACTTATCCCGAATTATTGATTATCCCGAAAAACAGGTTTTTCCAATGAAAAATCAAGTAAAATTCGGGATAATTTT